>RFIV01000086.1 GCA_003695085.1 Gammaproteobacteria bacterium | reverse complement strand
TCCGTAGTCCATCAGGTCCCGGAAGACGTGCGTGTAGTTGCTCATGATGTAATTCTGTTGCTGGCCGGGATGATTGAGATAGCTGCCCGCCTTGAAGAAGAACTCGTGAATTTCGATGTTTTCCGGCACTTTTTTGGCACGCAGGTCCTTCACGTACTCAAGGTCCGGAATCCCCTTGAACAGGCGTTCGGCAAACGGCCCCATGAACTTCTTTTCAAGATTGGAACTGCCCGACGGCTTTTCCAGCGAAATGGCCGTTACAATTTTCAGGTGGACGGATGGATCCTTTTTTGCGCGCGCGTAAAGCGCGTTGGCCAGATGAATGGGCTTGCCAAGCCCCAGCGGCATGCCAAAAACAATCTCCTTGCCGACCTTTTCGATGATGGCATCGACGCAGGCATCCATTTCAGTAAACACTTTGGCTGCAGACATATTTCCCCCTCTGCCCTGAGCAGATTTGTCGGTCGTTGACGCTGATTAATGCCACGCAGATCGCGCCGCGTGTTCATTTATTTTTACTGTAGTGGCGAGTATGCGGAACACGAAAAAACCGTGCTTTGATCATCATCAAAACACGGTGCAATCACTGTACATATTTTAACAAAAACGGATGCGGGGCCTTCAAACCCGAAAACGCCCCATCTTCTGCGCCAGCTCGCGGGCCACGTCGGAAGCTTCCTGGTTGGCCGACACCGTGCTGTGTGCCTTTTCCACCGAGTCTTCGGCGACACGAGAGATCCCGACAATATTTTCGTTGATATCATTGACCACCAGGCTTTGCTCATGCGCCGCCTCGGCAATCTGGGTATTCATCTGGGTAATCTGATCCACGGCATCGGCAATACTCTGAATGGCCGCCCCCGCCGACGAGACATGCTCTACCGAGGTATTCGCCTGTCCCTGCACCCGCTCCATGCCCGATTTCACTTCTTCCGCACATTGTTGCAACCGACTGATGATGGACTGAATTTCATCTGTTGATTCGTGCGTGCGTTGAGCCAGGGTGCGCACTTCATCCGCCACGACGGCAAAGCCCCGCCCCTGCTCACCGGCTCGCGCAGCCTCAATGGCGGCATTGAGCGCCAGCAGATTGGTCTGCTCGGAGACGCTCTTGATCACATCCAGCACCGTTCCGATATTGGAGGCTTCCACCGCCAGTTTTTCAGTCACTTCTGTTGCATGGTTGACTTCATCCGACAGGCTGCCAATCACGCCAATGACTTCGGTCACGACACCATTGCCCTTTTGCGCCATGTCATCGGCGTGCCGGGTGAGTTCGGAGGCAGCGTTGGCATTATCAGCGACATTTTCGATGGCGGTGGACATTTCCGTGCTTGCGGTGGCCACCATGTCCACCTGCTCACGCTGACTGGCGATATCCCGGGCAATGTCTTCGACTTGCTTCGAAGCGTGAGAAAACTTCTCCAGCAACGTATCGGCCGAGAGTTTGACATTGCCGATGATCTGCTGCAGGTTCTCAATGAAGAGGTTGAATTCGTCCGCCAGCTCGGCGAACTCGTCCTTGCGATCAAACTTCAGTCGCTGCGTCAGGTCACCTTCCCCGCTGGCAATATCATGAACAGCCGCCCTGATTTCAGACAGTGGACGAAGTACCTGAGCGCGCAGCAACATGACCATGACCACGCCGATCACCAGATCCAGCAGCACAATCTCCCAGATGGTACTCCACAGCTGGGCCGACAATGCTCGACGAATGGGCGAGTCATCGATATACAACTCCACCTTGCCGACATCGTTCTCAGTTCCGCTATCGTTATAGACAAGCTTGGCCTCATGCACGATATCCGTCTCAATTGCATTCTCAGCCTGTTTGGACACAATACCATCCGCATCCTTGTACATGGCCCCGACCACGCCGTCCGCATTCTTCACCACAATACGGGCGACCAGCGGATCCTGCATTTCCGATTCGATATTGCGATACAGGAATTCCGTTTCATAGTTCCAGAGGGGGGCGGGAAGACTGAGCGACAGCCGCTCCAGAATATTCTGAGTGGTCTTCTCCAACCGTTGCTGCAACGACTCCTCGGCCGCCTGGTAATTGCGTACGCCAAACACCAGCAGGAGTAACGTGACCAGGAGGATGAAAAGGCCCGGTAGCCGGACACTGATACTGGATAACTTCATGAGCGCGCCCCGTAATTATTGTGCTTTCTATCAGCGTAGACAGGCGCGGCGAATTTTCCACCCAGGTCAGTGCATGCTCACTTTTTAGTGCTTGACGTGCGCTTCACTGGCTTGAACTGTCTGCAAGGGGCGCCGCTGTCAGCCGTGGCAGGCTGTTCGAACCGGCACCCGCCCGGTGATGAGCAGAATGGAAAGGATCAGAAACGGAAGGTGTAGCCCACGGTCAGGCCATCTTCCTCCACGTCCAGGCGCAGCGCCGGATCCGTGGCGAGATCTGTCAGGGTCTGAAAGGTGGAAGGTGTTCCGGCCTGACCTTCAATGCCAACCAGCTCGCGCACCCAGCGACCCGCCACCACTCGGATGGCCTGTTGCAGCAAGGCGCCCCGGCTGACCGATTCGGTCTCCCCGGCAAACTGCGCGGTCGCGCGTGCATCCACGGGCTCGGCCGCATGTCCGGTTGCTGCCCAGCTCAAGGCCAGGAGCGTCAGAAATGTCAGTACCAGCCGTTTCATGGTGAACCCTCTCAATCCCATGGTTCCCAGTATACGGATGCGACCGTGCGAATGCCGTGACCTGCCCGTCATCCATGACGGGCATTTTCGACATTTTTTTGACGCTAGTCGGATCGGGCTGCCAGCCACTGGGCCGCAATGGCCCATGTATGTTCCGGCGCCTTGCTGCCCGCAAAGACCCCGGCATGCCCGCCCGGGACAACACAGAACTCCTTGTCCTCCGAGGCCACGATATCGAGCACCTTGTGCGCAGCTTCCGGGCTGACAAGCTTGTCGTCATCGCCAGCGAACGCAAGAATACTGGCCCGGATTTCGTTGAATCGGGCCTCCCGGTCTCCCAGCTTCATGCGCCCACGTGCCATCTGATTGCTGAGCATCATCTTGGACACCATTTCCTTCACCGTCGCGCCGGGATAGTCCACCATGTCATCGAACCAGAGACTCATGGTGGTGTGTTCCTTCAGATACTCCCGATCCCACAGGTTGACCAACAGCTCCAGCGTGCTGATGACACTGCCAAGCGGATTGGTCAGTTTGAACGTCAGGGCGTTCAGCCATCCCGGAACGTGCAGGTAGCGCGACGGCAAATCCATGAGCGAGAAATTGAGTACCCGCGAGATCAGTTGTGCCGGCCGGTACACAAACGACAGCAGGCGCCCCGCAAGACCGCTCTGATGCATGTCGACAGGGCTGGCGACGGTTACAATATTCCGAAGATGCGGGTCACCACTGGCCGCCGCATACATCAGCGTCAGCAATCCGCCCATGCAGTACGCAAAAACGCTGACATCCCTTTCACCGCTCTGCCGGCGGACAGCTTCCAGCGCCTGGGGCATCCAGTCCAGCACATAGGTGGACAACGACAGGTCTGCATGACTCTCGGTGACCTCGCCCCAGTCGATCAGGTAGACGTCATACCCCTGGGCAAGAAAATACCTCACTACACTGCGCTGAGGCAGCAGGTCAAAGATCATGGCCGTGGCGGCGAGGGGGGGCACCAGCACCAGTGGGGTTCGGTGGCGCTCCCGACGTACCGGAATCCGGACATCACCTACCTGGATCGTATCGTCTTCAAGCGGCAGGTAATGCCGCACGAACATGATGTCGTCGCGCAGAATCTCGGTATAGGGTGTCTGGTTGGCCACCACAAAGTTGTCGGTAAACAGGTATCGCTCAAGCGCATTGAGCACCGAGAGTACCAGCTTCTCCGACCACCCCGATTGCTTGCGCGCAAAACGCCCGGACAGCGCCTCGGCAGCATTACGGGCAGGGGTAACGATACTGTTCATGGATCTCCTCTATGCCTTGCAGCACTTCATCCGACAATTCGGTATCCAGGGAGGCCAGGTTCTCTTCCAGCTGGGCCAGTGTGGTCGCCCCGATAATATTGCTGGTCACGAACGGCCGGGTTGTGACAAATTGCAGCGCCATATGAACCGGCGACAGGCCATGTGTCCTGGCCAGCTTCACGTAGGCCTCAGTTGCGGCAATGCCCTGAGCATTGAGATAGCGACTGAAACGCTTGAACAGCGTGATTCGCGCCCCTTCAGGCCACGGCCCGCCCAGGTACTTGCCGGACAGTACGCCAAAGGCGAGCGGCGAGTACGCAAGCAATCCCACCTGTTCCCGGTGAGCAAATTCCGCCAGTCCCACTTCGAATGTGCGGTTGAGCAGGTTGTAGGGGTTTTGAATGGACGCCACACGCGGCAGCCCCAGACTCTCCGCATAGTGCAAAAAGCGCGATACACCCCAAGGGGTCTCGTTGGAGAGCCCGATGGCCCGCACCTTGCCAGCCTTTACAAAATCAGCCAGCACTTCGAGCGTTTCAAGTATGGGGGTCTGCTGTTCATCAGGGTCGGGTTCGTACCCCAGTCGCCCGAAAAAGTTGGTGTTGCGATCCGGCCAGTGGAGCTGATACAGATCCACATAGTCCGTTTGCAGGCGCCTGAGGCTGTCGTTCAAGGCCTGCGTCAGGTGCTTTGCGTTGAACCGGGGACCTCCCCGAATATAACTGACCCAGTCGCCCGGCCCGGCGGCCTTGGTCGCGAGAATGACCTTGTCCCGGCAGCCGCGTGACTTGAACCAGTGCCCGATGATCGTTTCGGTACGCCCCTGAGTTTCCGCCTTCGGCGGTACCGGATACAGCTCGGCCGTATCCAGGAAGTTGATCCCGGCGGCCACAGCCCGGTCCATCTGTTCAAAGGCTTCATCCTGAGTATTTTGCTCGCCCCAGGTCATGGTTCCCAGACACAGTGCGCTTACTCGCATGTCTGTTCGCCCCAACTGGCGGTACTCCATCGCTACGCTCCCTTCATGATGATTTTCTTGCCAAGCCTACTCCGCGATGCCCGGCTGCTCAATGACTGTTTCCCCCATCCGGGCTGACCGTCGCGTTCAGCCAGGTTCACCGGATCGTCATCTCTCTGTCCCGGACCTGTCATCCGATTCCGCGAACATCAAGCCAAATGACACAAGAATCTGCGCCATGACACACCTCTCGTCACAGCCCACAAACATTCAGCGTCTGGCAATTGTTACCGAAACCTGGCCGCCGGACATCAACGGCGTCGCCAATACACTGAACCAATTGTATCAGGTACTTGTCCAGCGCATGGAGGTCGACCTTGTGCGTCCCCGCCCTCGCCATCCCTCAGGGCCTCTGGCCGGACTTCAGGTGCGCGGCTTTCCTCTGCCCGGATATCCCGAACTCCAGTTTGGCATGGTATCGGCTCGCAAGCTGATACGACATTGGCTGTCGCGCCGACCCGACGCCGTCTATGTTGCCACACAAGGGCCGCTGGGCTGGAGCGCCATCAAGGCTGCCCGTCGTCTGGCCATTCCCGTCGCCTCGGGCTTTCACACCAACTTTCATGCCTACAGCTCGCATTACGGAGTGGGGTTCATGGAGGCGCTGATTCGTCTCTACCTGAGACATTTTCACAACCAGACCCGGGTGACATTGGCACCGACTCCGGATATTCAGGCCCAGGTGACTGCTCTGGGAGTCAGGGATGTTCGTGTCTGGGGTCGGGGGGTAGACGCCCAGCGCTTCAATCCGGCCTTGCGCTCTGCTGAACTGCGTCGCCAATGGGGGTTGACTGCACATGATCTGGCAGTGATCTATGTGGGGCGTCTGGCAGCAGAGAAAAATCTGGAGCAGGTGGTATCCAGCTATGCACGTATCCGCGCCCAGGTACCCACGGCCCGGTTGGTTCTGGTAGGAGATGGCCCCTGCCGCAAGCGTCTTCAGCGCCGCCATCCGGAGTTCATCTATGCCGGCATGCAGCAAGGCCGGGCATTGGCTGAACACTATGCCAGCGGTGACCTGTTCCTGTTTCCCAGTGAAACTGAAACCTTTGGCAATGTTGTTCTGGAAGCCATGGCCAGCGGTCTGGCAGTCGTCGCCTATGACCGGGCAGCCGCCCGGATCCACATCGAGAACGGCCGCTCGGGTATCACCGTCCCCCCCGGTGATGAGCAGGCATTTTCAGCGGCAGCGCTGCAGCTGGCGACCCGCCCTTCGCTGCTGACACGATTGAAGCGGGCGGCACGTGAGCACGCTCAGCATCAAAGCTGGCCACGAATGGCCGACGTGTTTCTTGAAGTCATTTCGCTCGCAATCCGCAACGAGGCACATCATGCAAATGCAACGCCCTCTGCTTCCCGTTCTGCTTGATGAGGCAGATCGCCTGGAAAGCGCCTGGTGCCATCGGGCCAGTCTCTGGCTATCGTCTCCGGCGAGACGACAGTTCTTTGTGACGGTCAGCCGCCTGGGAGATGGCCCTTTCTGGTATGGCCTGATCCTTCTGGACGCCTTCCTTGCGCCGATTCTGGCATTTCAGCAGATGCTTGCCGCACTAGTCTGCACCCTGCTGTACAAGTGGCTGAAACACCGCACCGCACGCGAACGCCCATTCGTCACGCATCCGGGCATCCCATGCCACACCCCGCCCCTTGATCGCTTCAGCTTTCCCTCCGGGCACAGCCTTCACGCCGTCTGCCTCACCCTGCTGACCGGTCTGTATCAACCTCTGGCACTGATCATCCTGTTGCCCTTTGCGGCCAGCGTGCTCGTATCCCGCGTGGTGCTGGGGCTGCACTATCCCTCCGATGTCGCGGCCGGCAGCATGTTGGGTATTCTGATCGGCTGGCTTGTACACCTCGCAGTTTGACACTATGCTCTGACTATCCGCCCGGCAGGAACCGGTATCCTGATCAACTCCATGCGCGCACCTGATAACAACCTGACTCCACGCCCCCTGCTTGCACTGCTTGTGGCCTTGCTGCTGGTGGCCGGCAGCAGGGCGCTCGCCAGCCCGGGAGAACGCCCGGAGTGGCTCACCGTTGATGAGAAGGTCTGGCTTGATCGCCACCCGGTAATCCGCGTGGGGCCCGCCCCGCACTTCCCTCCCGTCGAATTTTTTGATGCTCAGGGCACGTACACCGGCCTGGCCAGTGACTATCTTCGGGAGATATCACATCTGCTGAATGTTCGCTTCGAGGTGCGCCGCCTCGAAACCTGGCAGGACGTGGTTGACGCCACGCAGGCAGGTGAAATCGACATGTGGCCGGAAGCCGTCAGCACCGCGCCGAGAAGGTTGTACATGCGTTTTACACAACCGTACGTCAGGCTGCCCGCCCTGATCATTACCCGTCAGGAGACCGGCCTGCTGACCCCGGAAGATCTGGAAGGGCTCACGGTCGTGGGCGTGCGCGGCTATGCGTCCACCAATGATTTCCTTCGCCGTTTCCCCCATATCGCCATCACGCAGGTTGACACGATCGCACAGGCACTGCAGAAAGTGGCCTGGCGAGAAGCTGACGCTGCCATTGCTGCCAGCGGACCGGCTGTATGGTTTCAGCAGAAGCTCGGACTGACCAACCTGCATGTCGCGGGCCAGACGGGATTTACCATTGAGCTGGCCATGGCCGTGCGCAAGGACTGGCCTGAACTGGCCCGCATACTGGACAAGGCGCTCGAGCACCTGCCTGAAAGCACGCACCAGCAGATCCAGCATCGTTGGGTACGCCTGGAGGTGGCCACCTGGAGTCCGCAGCATACAACCCTGATCGCCACTGCCATCGTGCTCGCGCTGATTCTGATTGCCGGTATTCTGGCCTGGAACCGGTCACTGAAGCGTGTCATTGCCCAGCACTCGGCCACACTCACGTCGCGGCGACAGGAACGTGCGCGTGATCAGCAGCAGCTGGCGCACATGCAGCAGCGCCTGTCAGCCCTGTTCAACCTTTCGACTCAACCCTTGCTCCTGTGCGATACCGACGGGCGCATTCGGCAGATGAACCAGAGCGCCTTCAGGCTATTCGAACTGACCGAAGATGATCTGGAGGATTTCAGATACCTCTCGAGCCTGGTGACACCGGGCCAGAATGTGTCAGCGCTGGACAAGCAGTGGAAACAACTCATCGCTGCGGGTGAAGGCCGGATGATCTGGCAGATTCGATCCCAGCTATCGATGGTGGACAGGGAGGTGGAGGCGTTCATTCGGGTCATGGATTCCGTGTCCCCGCCTCTGGTGTGGATCGCCCTGACGGACAAGACCGGGCTGAGCGAACGCCTCGAAGAACGTGCAGCGGAGTTTCGTCATCTCTATACCAGCGCCACTCAAGCCCTGGCCCGGCTTCAGGAAAACCAGGATGCCCTGCACAACAGCCTCATGCATCCGGATACCGCGCACGATTCAGCCGCCCTGCTCGCCAGCCAGCAAAACGCTCTTCAAACACTGCAGCGCATGGTGGAAGACGCCTGCACGGCCGGCCTGTTCAGCTGCAAGCCTCCCGAGGTCAGTCCGGAAACAATTCACCTTTCCGACTTCATGGACGATCAGACAAGGAGCGAACTGGATCTGGCGGCGCAGCGCTTCGGTGTTCAGATCAGCGTGCTACCGCTTGATCCGGAACTGACAGTATGGGCAGACCGCAGGGCCCTGAAAGAGGTGATGCGATACCTGTTTCGTATCGCCGGGCACCTGGCCAACCCCGATTCCACGGTGGCCGTGTCGGCCCAGCGGGCATCCGATCATGTCACGCTGTCGATCAATTATCACGGCCGCCCGGCACCGGAACCCGGCGACCACCCGCCACTGAGTCGAGAGCTCGCCCAGCACCCCGGCCTGACAGGCTACGAGCTGTACCTGGCCCGACAATACCTCAATGCCCAATCCGGTCGCCTGATCATCGACAGTGCAGGCGACCTGTCCACCATTTTGCACGTCCGTCTGCTGGCCCACGCTCCGGGCGACGCACAGGTTGGTGCAGGCTGATCGCTGCGAACGCGTAGACCCGCACCAGCCAATTCACTACAATCCGCGACAATCACTGATCGGAGAGCATGCCCTTGGCCAATCTACCCTTGCGACTCAGGGCCAGTCGCACCACGCTTACAACGCTGGAAATACTGGTCGCCGATCCGCCAGCCATCGCCAACCTGCTTGAAGAGCAGGCCCGGCGGGCGCCGGATCTGTTTCGCTATATGCCGGTGGTCATTGATGTCACGGCAGTGGAGGACCGGTTGGCTCCGGAAGAGCTGACTCAGCTGATTCAGGTCATTGAAGAGGCTGGCCTGCGCCCGGCAGCCATTCATGCCACAGCAGACTCACTGCTGACTGCCATTCACGCCCTGCATCTGGGGCAGATTTCACTCTCCGGCGAACGCCCCGCTGCCACCGAATCTCCGGCCACGGATGGTGCGCCTGAGCCCCCTCAAGCCACACCTGCCCCGCCGACAGGCACGGGCATCGGCAAGGTGGTTACTCAGCCTGTACGCTCAGGCCAGCAAATCTATGCGCAAGGGACCGATCTCATCGTGCTGGCGCCCGTATCAGCGGGTGCAGAAATTCTGGCCGACGGCCATATCCACGTGTACGGCCCCCTTCGCGGGCGGGCCCTTGCAGGCGTGCATGGAGATACTCGCGCACGCATCTTCTGCACACACCTTGAAGCCGAACTTGTGTCCATCGCTGGTCAGTATAAAATCAGTGAAGATCTTCAGGCCACGCAGTGGAAGCAACCGGCCCAGATCCGGCTGGACGAAGAAAAACTGGTCGTCGCGGCCCTGTGAACATCCTTTACATCACCAGTAATACAGGAAGGGAACAACCTTGAGCACAATCATTACCGTGACATCCGGCAAGGGCGGCGTGGGCAAGACCACCACCAGCGCCTCCATTGCCAGTGGTCTGGCAAAGGCCGGCCACAAGACCGTGGTCATCGATTTTGACGTGGGTCTGCGCAACCTGGACCTGATCATGAACTGTGAACGTCGCGTGGTCTATGACTTCGTCAACGTGATCAACAACGAAGCGACCCTCAACCAGGCTCTGATCAAGGACAAGCACTGTCCGGATCTCTACATCCTGCCGGCCTCCCAGACGCGCGACAAGGACGCCCTGACGAAAGAAGGCGTGGAACGCGTGCTCAACGAGCTGGGCGAGCGGTTCGAGTACATTGTCTGTGACTCGCCGGCCGGTATTGAGCACGGTGCCCTGATGGCACTTTACTATGCCGATGAAGCCATCGTTGTCACCAACCCGGAAGTCAGCTCCGTGCGCGACTCGGACCGCATACTGGGCATTCTGCAAAGCAAGTCCCGACGGGCCGAGCTGGGACTGGATCCGGTGAAGGAGCATTTGCTGCTGACACGCTACAACCCCGAGCGGGTGGAAAAAGGCGAAATGCTGGCCGTCAATGACGTGCTGGACATCCTGGCCATTCCGCTGCTGGGCGTGATTCCCGAATCCAAGGCCGTACTGACTGCGTCGAACCAGGGGGTTCCCGTCATTCACGATGTGGAATCGGATGCCGGCCAGGCTTATGAAGATGCCGTGGCCCGCCTCCTGGGCGAAGATCGCCCGCTGCGCTTCACGGAAGTGGAGAAAAAGGGCTTCCTGAAGCGGGTATTCGGAGGACGCGCATGAGTTTCTGGGATTACTTTCGCTCCCGCAAGGAGAGCTCGGCCTCCATCGCCAAGGAGCGGCTGCAGATCATCGTGGCGCACGAGCGCAATACGCGCCAGCAACCCGATTATCTGCCTGCACTGCAGAAGGAGTTGATCGAGGTCATCAGCAAGTACGTGCCCATCGATCCGAATGACGTGCAGGTGCAGCTGGACAAGAACGACGATTGCTCGGTGCTGGAGCTGAACATCACCCTGCCCGAGTCCTGACTACCAGCGGGCGTAGTGGTCTTCGGCAAAGCCGCCAAGACCACTGAATGCGACCGTGCGATCGTCCGCCAACCGGATCCGGCCGCTCCAGCGCCCGCCAAACTGCCGGAAGTTGGACGCCAGCAGCCCGGCATTGATGCGCTCACTGCGGCTCCCGGCCGGTTCGAACATCAGCTCCAGCACACCGCCTTCGTCGGCAACATGCCAGGGGGCATCCGGTGCGTCCCGGTCAAAGTGGAACATCACCGGTGGCAGGCGGAAACGTTCGCCCCCCACCCAGCACACGTTCTCGGTCGTGCCGCTTTCGTTGATACCTGTGGCCAGATTCAGCCCGAAGTCGCGCCCATCATCCAGCACACCGTTGATACTCGCCCATTGCCAGACGGTCTCGCGGCGCATGAACCCACCGCTCCAGTCAATGCCGGCACGGTACCGCCGGGGATCCAGTTCCAGCACCTGCCCCTCTACCCGCACCTCGCCCGACACGGGTAACCCGTTGCGCTTCTGGGTATAGCTCCATCCGTCGTAACCGGCCCGTGAACAGACTCTCAACGGCGTACCCTGCAACGCAATCTGAAGATCTGCCTCGATGCGGGGGGTCTTCACCTTGCACAGCAAGCGGTCTTCCAGAAGTTCAAACCGGATGAGGCGCCCGGGTGCTCTGCCCGAGTACACCCCTGCGTCCGGCGTCTGAACCAGATCCATGCCTTTCGCCAACGGCGCCAGCCAGCCATGCTCGACTTTTTCTGCGTGCGTCAGAGGCAGAACATACGTGAAACCGTTGCCCACCCAGTACAGGTC
>RFIV01000085.1 GCA_003695085.1 Gammaproteobacteria bacterium | reverse complement strand
GTATACAACCTGCGTGCAACACATAGGTCAAGCTCCATGGTTGAGGCATCAAAAAAGGCGGCCCGAAGGCCGCCAAGGCTGGTACGACAACCGGAGAACGCAGGTTGCCCGGGTGGCTGAAAGGCGGGTGGGTCAGTTGTCCGGTTTGGGTTCGGGATGATCGTGCGCTGCCTGTCTCGCCTCCCGCCGGGCCTTGAGCCAGCTGCGCACGCCGGGCAGGACGATCAGGACCACGGCCAGAATCAGGATCCCGCCTGTCATGGGGCGTTCCCAGAGAAAGGCCACGCCATCGTAGAGCTGCACACTGCGGGCGAAGTTGTTCTCCAGCATGGGCCCGAGAATGAAGCCGATCAGCAGCGGTGCCAGCGGAAAGCCTGCCACGCGAAAAACGGTGGCGAGCACGCCCAGCCCGATGAGGATCAGTAACTCGGTAGCGTTGTTCTGGCCGATGTAGACGCCCATCAGGGTAAAGAACAGGATGAACGGAATCAGGTAGTTGCGCGGCACCGTCAGCAGCTTGGCAATGTACGGAATCAGCGGCAGGTTGAGGATCAGCAGCACGACGTTGCCGATGTACATGGACATGATCACGCCCCAGAAGATTTCCGGTGCGTCGACCATCAGGCGTGGCCCGGGGGTGACATTCAGTGCAATCAGCGCGCCGAGCAGAATGGCGGTGGTCCCGCTGCCGGGAATGCCGAGCGTGAGCAAGGGCACGAAGGAGCCGGTACAGGCGGCGTTGTTGGCCGTTTCCGGCGCTGCCAGGCCCTTGATGGATCCCTCGCCGAATTCGGCCTGCTCTTCCGGCCTGGCCAGATTGCGTTCCACGGCGTAGCCGAGAAAGGACGCAATGGTGGCCCCGGCACCGGGCAGCACGCCGATCAGGAAGCCCATCAGGGACTGGCGACCGATGACGGGGGCAATGGTGCGGGCTTCGTCACGGTCGATACGCAGGTTGCTGATTTCGCTTTGCTGCTCACCGCTCGATTTGGAGCGCGAGGGATCCAGAATGAGCAGCAGGGCTTCGGGCAGGGCAAACATGGCCATGGCCAGGGTGATGAAGCCGATGCCGCCCTGAAGATCCAGCAGTCCGGCCGTGAATCGGGGCTGGTTGAACAGCGCCGATTCGCCCACGGTGGCAAGCATCAGGCCCAGAATGGTCATCATCAGGGCCTTGGTGATGTTGCCCTTGCCGGCAAAGGCAGCGATGGCGGAGAGGCCCAGCACCATGAGTGCAAAGTATTCGGCGGAGTGGAACAGCAGCGCCACACTGGCCAGCGCGGGGGCGAAGACCATCAGCAGCATGGCCCCGATGGTCCCGCCACTGAAGGAGGCGATGGCCGCAATGGTCAGAGCCTTGCCCGCCTGCCCCTTGCGGGTCATGGGATAGCCATCGAAGGCGGTGGCGACCGTGCCGGCGACCCCGGGCGCGTTGATGAGGATGGACGACGTCGAGCCGCCAAAAATGGCCCCGTAGTAGACACCGGCCAGCAGCACCAGTGCCGCTTCCGGATCACCCAGGGTGATGGCCACCGGGATCATGATGGCGATGATGGACATGGGCCCGAGTCCGGGCAGCATGCCGATGAAGGTGCCGATCAGGCAGCCTCCCACCACTACCAGCAGCATCTTCAGGGACAGAATACTGTAAAGACCAGCCAACAAACCTTCAAGCATGGTCAACCTCCGATAAATGACGGCCAGGGCCGCATGTAGATGCCCAGTACCGGATCAACGAGATACCAGATACCACCGGCAGCGATCAGGGCGATGGGGATCAGGTGGTGCCACGTGCGTTCACCTAGGATGGCGGCAGTGGCAACCAGAAAGCCCGTTGTGGCGACGACAAAGCCCAGGGTGGAGAGCAGCAGGGCATAGGCCACCATGGCAAGAATGGTCAGGCCGGCCTGTCGCCACGCGTAATGGGGCAACTCGCTGCGCTTGAGCTCAGCCAGCGGTTGTGCCTTGTGAAACAGTTGCATGAAGGCCAGTATCGCCCCCAATACTGCCAGCACCTTGGGAAAGGAGCTCGGCCAGACCGGACTGAAGCGGGCAAAGGGCGGCAAGGTGGCGTCCATCACCCAGAAGGCGGTGTAGCCATAGGCCAGACAAAACGCCAGCACGAAAGCTGACAACCAGCGTTCGAGGGTCATCGGTATACTCCGCGTGTAAGGTAAAGGCCCCGCGAGAGCGGGGCCAGTATGACAGGGGGGCTTACAGGAAACCCAGTTTGCGCATCAGGTCGCCGACTACCTTTCCCTGTTCGGTCAGGAAGGCGGTGAAGTCATCACCCGGGTTGAAGATGTTGACCCAGCCGTTACGCGCGCGGACGGCTTCCCACTCGGGGGTGTCGTACATCATCTTCAGTGCCTTGATGTACTGCTGACGCTTGGCCTCCGGCAGTCCGGGCGGGCCGAAGAAACCGCGCCAGTTGACGAATTCCACATCATAGCCCTGCTCCTTCAGGGTCGGGGCATCCGGGGCCACTTTCTGGCGTTCCGGTGCGGTCACTGCCAGAATGCGCACTTCACCCGCCTGGGCCAGACCGACTGCTTCACTGAAGCCGGTGGAGAGCATCTTGATTTCACCGGCAAGCAGTGCAGCCATGGCCTTGCCACCTGCATCGTAGGGTACGTACTTCACCGCGACCGGGTTTTCACCCGCGGCCTGGAAGGCCATGGCGGCAACCAGATGGTCCATTCCGCCCGGTACGGAGCCACCGCCTACTGCGACATCACGGGGATTCTTCTTGAATGCCGCCACCACATCGCTGAAGGACTTGAATTCGGAATCCTTCGGCACGACCAGCGCGGCGTAGTCACCAATGGTCCCGGCCACCATGGTCAGGTCGCGGAAGTTCTGCGGGAAGACCTTGGTCAGGGAGCGGATAACGATGGGTGTGGAGTTGACCATCAATGTATCCTGGTTGCTGTCCGCGTTTTCGATCAGGTAGGCAATGGCCTTGCCCCCGCCCCCGCCGGACATGTTTTCATAGCTGGCACTGCCGACAATACCGGATTTGGTGAGGGCTTCACCGGTACCGCGCGCGGTGCCATCCCAGCCGCCCCCGGCCCCGCCGGGAATCAGGAAGTGAATGCTTTCGAGGACTTGTTCAGCGGCGTGTGCCATGGGCGTGAGGGCTACGGACGCGCCAAGGGTGAGCGCGGCCAGAGCTGAACGGAAAGACAGACGTGTCTTCATCTTTGGCTCCTGTTTGTTTTTGTGGTGAGTCCGTTACCACGTTAAAACGGCGTCAGGCTGGCGTGAAGAAAAGCCAAAAAAGAAGCGTTGTGAACGTTGTGTGTGTTCTGTACATATTGTTCACGCCGGGCCGCGTGATTTTACGTTACCTTGCAATC
>RFIV01000084.1 GCA_003695085.1 Gammaproteobacteria bacterium | reverse complement strand
TGCATCTTTGTCCTCCCGGGCCAGCGGAAATTCCAGTGTGATACACAGCCCCCCCAGCGGGGAAGGTGTGGCCTGCACCTGAGCGCCGTGCGCTTCGGCGATCGCCTTGACGATGGCCAGACCCAGCCCGCTGCCACCGACGGTGCGTGCCCGGCTGGTATCCACGCGGTAAAAACGGTCAAAAAGGTGGGACAGGCTGTCCTCGGGTACACCGGGACCCGAGTCGCACCACGAGAGCTCGACCTGCCCGGCGGTCTGCCTGACACTGACCTTCAGCCGGCCGGGTGCGTCCGTATAGCGAAGCGTATTCTGCAAGAGGTTATCCAGCAACTGGCCGATGCGCCCGCTGTCAGCCAGCACAGGTGCGGGCCCGTCAAGGGTGATATCCGTCTGGATATGATGTTGCTCGAGCACGCTGGCGCTGCGCGTCAGCATGCGCTGAACGATGTCGTCCAGATCAGCATGCTCCATGCGATAGTCCAGCGCCCCCATGTCTGCGCGGGTCAGATCGTGCAGGTCCTGAATGATGCGGCTCAGGCGGTTGACTTCCTCCCGCAGCGACGCAATGGTCTGACTGTCCATGGGGCGAATGCCGTCCTGCATGGCTTCCAGCTCGGCATTCAGGATGGCAACAGGGGTGCGCAGTTCATGGGCGACATCGGCTGTCCACTGCTTCTGCCGTCGATCATGGTGTGCCAGTTGTTCGACCATGTGGTTGAAGTGGCGTATGAGTCCGGACAGTTCGTCATGCCCGGTGGGTGTGGGGAGGGGCCGGAAGTCGCGCGCGCGCACGGCATGCATGGCCGCTCCCAGCTGAGAAACCGGACGTGTGACCTGACGGGCAATCACCCAGGCAAGGGCGGCCCCAAGGAGCAGAGCCGCTGCAGCAATCCAGAGCATGTGTTCACGTTGCTGCTTCAGGAAAAGCTGGCCCACCCGGTTGTCCAGCCGCCTGACCGGTGTCAGGGCCAGATAGCCTGCCAGTTCACCAGATCGGGTCTGCACCGGTACGCGATCCAGAGGGCCGATGGCAAAGGGCACTGGGACAAGGGGGGTTCCCTGTGCATCCAGGGGGATCAGGCCGGGCATGTGCCAGCCCGGCATGCGGTCCCGTGGCGCGGGGGCAGGCACTCTCCCGCCTCGGGCATTGTCTGGCATCCGGCCACGCATGTGACTCGCGGGGTGGTGAAGGGAGGGCCCCAGGGCGGACCAGTCTTCCGGTGTGTTCAGGTGATCGGACAGGCGCTCCGCCAGCTGGCTGGCGCTGTCCAGGCGGGCGCGTTGCATGTAATCATCGAAACCGCGTATCAGGCTCAGGTGTGTTGCCGCCAGCACCATCAGCACGATCGCCAGTGCAAAAACGGCAAAGATAACGGTCAGGCGTGTCTGGAACCGGCTGAACATGGTCGATACCTTGTGGTGGCCTCCTGTTGTTACGACCAGTTTAAGGCATAAATGAGGAGCAAATGCGAAAAAGGGGAGCCTAAGCTCCCCGAGGGTGAGGCGGTCGTTGCTGAAATGCCTCAAAAAAGGTCAGCGGCCGGTCTTCAGCAGGCGTTTGATCTCGGGGAGACAGGAACCACAGTTGGTCCCGGCCTGAGTCCGCGTGCTGATGGCTTCCACGCTGTCAGCCCCTTCCTGCTTCAGGGCGAGAATGCGTGA
This sequence comes from Gammaproteobacteria bacterium, assembly GCA_003695085.1. GTDB lineage: Bacteria > Pseudomonadota > Gammaproteobacteria > Pseudomonadales > Oleiphilaceae > Thermohahella. The sequence goes on along the minus strand of RFIV01000084.1, from coordinate 4,703 downwards.
TTCCCCCACGCCGAAGCAGGCACAGACAGTCCTGCCTTCACAGGGCTGACCGGCCAGAGGTTTGCCGGCCAGCAGGCTCATGCGCTGCATGGCATCCAGCGTATCCACGCTCAGCAGTGCATGCAGGGCCGTACGATCTCCCGTGGGGGGCATGGCCTGAAGATAGGCCACCGCAACCAGACGTCCTTCCAGCAGGGCAGCCACCCGGTGTACCCGGTGTGCCGCATCGTGGTACTCCAGCCATTCGGTTGTGTCTGCACCGGATTCGGGGAAATTTTCCTTGATCAGTGTCTTCAGGTCATCACCGGGCAGGTCGGCCAGGGCGACCTCTGTCTGCCAGCCGTTCTTCAGTCGCGTGCGCGCGGTGTACAGTCCGGCGGCCGTTGCGCCCGTGGGTTCCCGGGTCGAAATCAGGGTAAGCCAGGTACCGACCCGAACGGGTTGGATGGCAACCGGGGTATGTTTGAATTCCGGCTGCTTCGAGTATGGATCCACTGCCGGATTGACCACGGTATTGATGCGGCTGAAGGGGGCGAAGCGAGCCGTCCAGTGCATGGGAGCAAAGGCGTGCCCCGGTTGTACGCCTTCATCGGGCATCACGCGCAACACCGCGCGACCCCAGCGACTGGTGACTTCCGCCAGATCACCGGTCTGCAGGGAGAGATCCGGAAGGTCGGCCGGGTGCATGAAGAGCGCAGGTTCCGGGTGGTGCTGATTGAGCCGGGGGGCCAGTGCCGTGCGCGTCATGGTATGCCACTGATCCCGGAGCCGCCCGGTATTCAGGGCAAACGGGAAGCGGGCATCCGTTACATGGGCCGGGCCTTCGGGCTCGATACCAAGCAATCGTGCCTTGCCGGTGGGCGTGAAGAAGCCGCCCTCCGCGAACAGGCGGGCCGTGCCGCAGGGTGCGGCATCCGTTACCGGCCACTGAATCGGCATGAGGGTGTCATATTGATCATCGCTGATCTCAGACAGTGCACTGATATCAAAATCCCGCGGCAGGTCACCGGGCGTGTTGCGGTAGCCGGACAGCGCCGCGTGCTCGCGGAAGATATCGGCGGGCGTCTGGTATTCGAAGGCACGCCCAAAGCCCATGCGCTGAGCCACCTGGGTCATGATCCACCAGTCCGGGCGGGCCTCGCCCATCGCGGGCCGGAACGCGCGCTGGCGACTGATACGGCGCTCCGAGTTGGTGACGGTTCCGTCCTTCTCGGACCAGCCGGCCGCTGGCAGGGCGATGTGCGCATAGTTCAGCGTGTCGGCGGTGGCGATGCAGTCTGACACAATGACCAGCGGGCATCGTTGCAGCGCATCCCGGATGCGGTCGCCATCAGGCAGGCTTACCGCCGGGTTGGTGCCCATGATCCAGACAGCCCGGATACTGCCATCAAGCATGCCCTCAAAAATTTCGGTGGCGGTTTTGCCCGGCCCCGTCACAAGATTCGGCGCCTGCCAGAAGGTGCCGACAGCATTCAGTGCCTCGGGTGTAAAGTCCAGATGGGCCGCCAGCTGATTGGCCAGCCCGCCTACTTCGCGGCCGCCCATGGCATTGGGCTGGCCGGTCAGTGACAGGGGGCCGCAACCGGGTTTGCCAATGCGACCTGTCGCAAGGTGGCAGTTGAGAATGGCATTGACCTTGTCGCTGCCGGAGGACGTCTGGTGGATGCCCTGTGAATAAAGCGTCACGGTATTGGGACGGGTGGTGAACCAGCTGTAAAAGCGCGAGATGTCCGCTTCCTTCAGGCCGGTTGCCTGAGCAATGCTGTGCAGGTCCGGGCACAGACGCTGCGCGTGCTGAATAGCCGGGCCGAACCCTTCCGTGTGAGCCTCCAGCCAGGCGTAGTCCAGTGCGCCCTGGCGCCCCAGCCAGGCCAGCAGACCGGTAAACAACCAGCCATCCGAGCCGGGTTGAACGGCCAGATGCAGGTCGGCAATGTCGCAGGTGTCCGTGCGCCGGGGATCAATCACCACAATCTTCATTTCAGGCCGCGCCGCCCGGGCAGCTTTCAGGCGCTGAAAGAGCACGGGGTGACACCAGGCCATGTTGCTGCCGGTGATGACAACCAGGTCGGCCAGCTCGATGTCTTCGTAGCAGTTGGGGACGGTATCGGTACCGAATGCCCGCTTGTGGCCCGCGACGGAGGATGACATGCACAGGCGCGAGTTGGTGTCCACGTGCGGCGAGCCGATGAACCCCTTCATCAGTTTGTTGGCCACGTAGTAATCTTCGGTCAGCAGCTGGCCGGACAGGTAGAAGGCGATACTTTCGGGGCCATGTGCATCACGGACCGCCATCAGCCGCGCCGCCGTTTCGTCCAGAGCCGTCTGCCAGTCGGTTTGCCGGCCATCCACTTCCGGATGAAGCAAACGTTCTTCAGAGCCAAGTGTTTCGGCCAGTGCACTGCCCTTCGAACACAGCCGCCCGAAGTTCGCGGGATGATCATCCAGCCCCTTAACCCGGGCAGGCTGACCGTGCGACGCCGGATGGGCCTGGATTCCACACCCTACGCCACAGTAGGCACAGGTGGTCGCAACGGGTCTCACAGCTTCCTTCATGGGGTCACCTGTTCAGTTTCCGGAAAAAAAGAGGGGGCGTGACCCATTGCGGGTCGGCCACGCCCCCTCGGCGGGGGACCGCTTAACGGCATGGTTCAGGCACAGTGGCGTACGGAATCCAGTGACAGGAACAGGTCACCGTTGGCGTCCTGCCGAATCACATAGGTTTTCGTGCAGCCGGTGTCGTAGCCCTGAGCTTCGCCGTCTTCCAGACTGATGACCCAGTTGTGCAGGGGGCAGGTGACCGCATGCCCGTGCACGATGCCCTGAGACAGCGCACCGCCCTTGTGGGGACACTTGTCTCGCAGGGCGAATACCTTGTCGTCACGGGTCCGGAACAGGGCAATGTCGCCCCAGGGCGTGTCCACTACACGTGCACCCCGTACCGGAATGTCTTCGATATTGCCTACGGCTTTCCAGTCAGTCATGTCAGGCCTCCGTCACATCTGCCAGGGGGATGAAGCGGGCGCGGACGCGGGCGTCCTGCTGTGGCTCCGCCCAGGGATCTTTCTGCGCATGTTGTTGTGATTCGAGGAAACGTGCGTACCACTGTTTGCGCTGATCCGGCTTGTCCACCAGTTCGGCCTTGATATAGGACAGTCCCACACGCTCGATCCAGGGCGCACTGCGCTCACCGTAACGCGCCTGCTCGCGGTACATCTGCATGAAGGCGCCGGCATACTCCTTCACCTCTTCGTCGCTGCTGACTTTCACGAGGAAATCGCAGACGCGCACCTTCATGCCGCCGTTGCCGCCCACGTACAATTCCCAGCCGGAATCCACAGCGACCACACCAAAATCCTTGATCGTCGCTTCAGCACAGTTGCGCGGGCAGCCGGAGACGGCCATCTTGACCTTGGCGGGTGTCCAGGCACCCCAGGTCATGCGTTCCAGCTCGATGCCCATGCCGGTGGAATCCTGCGTACCGAAGCGACAGAACTCACTACCGACACAGGTTTTGACGGTGCGCAGGGCCTTGCCGTAGGCGTGGCCGGACACCATGCCGGCGGCATTCAGATCCGCCCATATCTTCGGCAGGTCCTCCTTTTTGACACCGAGCAGGTCGATACGCTGGCCACCGGTCACCTTGACACAAGGCACGTTGTATTTCTCTGCCGCGTCGGCAATGGCGCGCAGTTCTGCCGGGGTCGTCACGCCGCCCCAGATACGCGGCACCACGCTGTAGGTGTTGTCCTTCTGAATGTTGGCATGCGCGCGCTCATTGATGAAGCGCGAGGACGGATCATCCACCGGTTCGCCGGGCCAGGCACACACAAGGTAGTAGTTGATGGCCGGACGGCAGACGTGGCAGCCATCCGGATTGGTGAACTCCAGAAACTCGGCCACGGCATCAAAGGTCTTGAGTTCGTTGTCGATAATGGCGGCGCGGACGGTTTCATGCGGGTGCTCGGTGCAGCCACACAAAGGTTTCTCGGCAGGCGTCTGACTGTAGTCTCCGCCGACGGTGGCCGCCAGAATCTGCTCCACCAGACCCGTGCAGGATCCGCAGGAGGCGGAGGCCTTGGTGGCCGCGCGCACGTCTTCGAGTGTAAAGAGCTTGTTGTCCGTAATGGCCTTGACGATATCGCCCTTGCAGACACCGTTGCAGCCACAGACCTCTGCATCGTCAGCCATGTTGACGACCGCGTTCTGGCCGTCATGTCCGGCATCGCCCAGCATGTGCTGACCAAAGAGCAGGGTATCACGGAAGTCGGCGATGGAGGTTTTCTCGCGAATGAGCTGGAAGTACCAGGGGCCGTCCACCGTGTCACCGTAGAGCACGATGCCGAGTAGTTGGTTGTCGCGAATAACGGCTTTCTTGTACACGCCTGCCCTGGGATCCTGGAAAATAATCTCCTCGGTGGTGTCATCGCCCATGAAATCACCGGCAGAAAAGAGATCGATGCCCGTCACCTTGAGCTTGGTGGATGTGGCTTTCTGCTGGTAAATGCTGGTGCAGTAACCGGCAAGATGGTTGGCGCAGACACGTGCCTGATCCCAGATGGGGGCCACCAGGCCAAAGACCTCGCCGCGGTGCTGAATACATTCCCCCACGGCGTAGATGGCCGGATCGAAGGTCTGCAGCGTATCGTTTACCACGATGCCTCGCTCACAATGCAAACCCGCTGATCGGGCCAGTTCCGTGT
>RFIV01000083.1 GCA_003695085.1 Gammaproteobacteria bacterium | reverse complement strand
CGGGACGAAGTCGGCGCCTTTGCCAGCGCCTTCAACCGAATGATCGAGCGCTTGCAGGCCACCATGGCCACACTGGAAGGCGAAGTTGCATCCCGTACCCGACAGCTGTCAGAACGGGTGGAGGAGCTCAAGAAGCGATCCACGGATGAGCGACTGATCAACCAGTTGCTGACCTACCTGCAAGGCTGTGAAAGTGAAGAGGAGGTGTTTCGCGTGGTGTCGCACCTCTTCGAGGGGTGGGCACCGGAATCCGCGGGCCTGATCTGGCGCCGGCAGGAGCATGGTGGTCAGGATTTGCTGCTGGTGGGGCGCTGGGGGCTGGCAGATCCGCCTGTGCGGCGCATGAAGCGGCGGGACTGCTTCGTGGCCCGGCAGGGCGTCGTGCACGACCGGACCCGGGCCGGGGATAGTGGCCTGTGTGACTGCATGGGCCAGGGGCGTTATGCCTGGAGCATTTGCCTGCCCATCAAGGAGCGTGGGGATGTCATCGTCATCATTCAGGTCATGTTCGGGCTGAACGGATCCACGCTGCCGGTTGCCGAGCAGGAGGCGCTTCGGGCGCGCCTGATGCGCATTGTCGAGCCGCTGGGGTTGGCGCTCCAGAACCTGCACCTGCGAGAGCGCCTGCGCGACCAGAGTATCCGCGACAGCCTGACGGGGCTTTATAACCGACGCTTTCTGGATGACCGGCTGAATACCGAAATCAGTCGCTGCGAACGTAACGAGACGCCACTGGCCGTCTTGCTGATCGATGTGGATTATTTCAAGAATATCAATGATACCTGGGGTCATCCCGTCGGTGACCGGGTGCTGATCAAGCTGGCGGCCCTGATGCATGCGGCGGTGCGCGAGTCTGACCTGGTGTGCCGTTACGGCGGTGAGGAGTTTGTCATGGTGCTGCCAGACATCACGCCGGACCAGGCCATCGAGCGGGCTGAATCATTGCGGCAACGGGTGGAGGAAACGGCCTTTATCATTGACGAGGAGGGCAATCGTCTGGATCTGACGATATCCATCGGGGTCGCCTGGTACCCGGACATGGGCCACAAGGGCGGGCAGCTGATCCGTGCGGCGGATATTGCCCTGTATCGTGCGAAGCGAGGTGGGCGTAACCGGGTGGAAGTGGCGCGGGAACTGGCCCCTGGCGAGCCGGAGGAATCCAGTCCTCCGGCGTGTTGAGCGCTTCAGAGCTTGGTGTAGGGGGGCAGTTTCTTTTCGACGAGCTGGTTCTTCAGCTCGGCATAGACCGGAATGCCGTTTTCGAAGGGCGGAAAAGCCTCGCCCTGAATCAGTGGCCCAAGATACTCCCTCGCAGCATCCGTGATACCAAAGCCATCCTCCCGGATGAACTCCCGGGGCATCTTCTTTTCCACGTTGGCCACTTCCGCCAGCGGCGCGTGGCCGATGGACCAGCGGTAGGGCGAGCTGCTCTCGCGGACGATGACCGGCATGATGGCATTGTGGCCCTTGAGCGCCAGTTCCACGGCGGCCTGACCCACTGCATAGGCCTGTTCGAGGTCGGTCCTGGAGGAAATGTGCCGGGCCGAGCGCTGCAGATAATCTGCTACCGCCCAGTGGTACTTGTAGCCGAGCTCATCCTTGACCATCTGTGCCAGTGTCGGAGCCACGCCACCCAGCTGCTTGTGACCAAAAGCATCCGTGGAGTCGGCTTCGGAGAGGAAGGTGCCGTTGTCGTACTGTGCGCCTTCCGACACCACGATCGAACAGTAGCCATCACGCTTGACGGCCGCATCCACGCGCGCCAGGAACTCGGTTTCCCTGAAGGGGACTTCCGGAAACACGATCACCTGAGGCGCCGGGTTTGCCAGTCCGGCTGCTGCGGCGATCCAGCCAGCATGGCGCCCCATCACCTCCATGATGAACACCTTGGTGGATGACTCGCACATGGACTGGATATCCAGCGTCGCCTCCATGATGGACGTGGCCACGTACTTGGCCACCGATCCAAAGCCGGGGCAGGTGTCCGTGATGGGGAGGTCATTGTCGACCGTCTTGGGAATGCCGATACAGTGGATGTCATAGCCCATCTTTTCGGCAATCTGCGAAACCTTGTAGGCGGTATCCGACGAGTCGTTGCCACCGTTGTAGAAAAAGTAACCGATGTTGTGGGCGTCGAAGACCTCAATCAGGCGTTCGTACTCGGCCTTGTTGGCCTCCAGGCTCTTGAGCTTGTAGCGGCAGGAGCCAAAGGCGCCCCCGGGGGTGTGCCTCAGTGCCGCAATGGCTTCATCGGATTCGAGCCCGGTATCAATCAGCTCTTCGCGCAGTGCGCCGAGAATTCCGTTGTGGCCGGCATACACGGTACCGATCTGGTCCGGATGTTTGCGTGCAGTTTCCAGCACGCCGCAGGCGGATGCGTTGATGACGGATGTAACGCCCCCGGATTGCGCGTAGAACGCGTTCTTGACTGACATGATTGCAGGTTGCCCTCTCACTTGCACTCTGGCGGCGAATCATACTGTAATCAGGTGAAAATTTCATGCGCCGCAGGCCGAAAATCCGGGCGGGCGGGCTGGCCGACAGCGGGTTTCCTGAGTCATAATGAAATTTCAATTGCTTAGGGAGAACTCATGCACCTGCACATACTGGGAATATGCGGGACCTTCATGGGCAGTCTGGCCTTGCTGGCGAGGGAGAAAGGCTATCGAGTCACCGGGTCCGATGCCAATGTCTATCCGCCCATGAGCACGCAGCTGGCGGAGGCGGGCATACAGGTCAGTGAAGGCTGGCAGCCCTCGCACCTGGATCCGCAACCGGATCTGGTGATCATCGGCAATGCGCTCGGACGCGGCAATCCACTGGTCGAGCATGTGCTGGATCGCGGGCTGCCCTATACATCCGGTCCCCAGTGGCTGGCCGAGCATGTGTTGCAGGATCGCTGGGTGCTGGCCGCATCCGGCACCCATGGCAAGACCACCACGTCTTCCATGCTGGCCTGGATTCTCGAATTCAACGGGCTGGCGCCGGGTTACCTCATTGGTGGCGTGCCGCGCAATTTTGGCATGTCGGCTCGCCTGGGGGATTCTTCGTTTTTCGTCATCGAGGCTGACGAATATGATACCGCCTTCTTCGACAAGCGTTCCAAGTTCGTGCACTACCGGCCGCGGACGCTGATCATCAACAACATCGAGTTTGATCACGCCGATATTTTTGACTCCCTGGCGGATATCGAACGTCAGTTTCACCATGTGGTACGCACCGTGCCGGGAATGGGGCAGGTGCTGTATCCCTCGGGGGATGCGGCGACAGAGCGTGTGCTGGCCAAGGGCTGCTGGAGCAGTCGTCAGCCCTTCCTTTCTCCTGTCGGTGAAGAGGCAGCGCGACCGGGCGACTCGGGCCTGCCCGGTGCGAGGTTGCTCAAGGCGGACGGAAGCGAGTTCGTCATTGAGAGTGACGGTGAAATACTGGGCGAAGTGCGCTGGTCGCTGAAGGGCAGGCATAACGTTCACAATGCGCTGGCAGCAGTCCTCGCGGCGCGCCATATCGGGGTGCGTGAACAACATGCCTGCCAGGCGCTGTGTCAGTTCGCGGGCGTGGCACGTCGGCTGGACGCGCTCGCCGAGCGTAACGGGGTCGTGATCTATGACGACTTCGCGCATCATCCGACCGCCATCGCAAGCACCCTTGAAGGCCTGCGAGCCGCGTTTCCCGGTGAGCGCCTGCTGGCCATCATTGAACCACGCTCCAACACCATGAAGATGGGCGTGCACCGGCAAGCCCT
>RFIV01000082.1 GCA_003695085.1 Gammaproteobacteria bacterium | reverse complement strand
TGGTGTGCTTGATGTAGTACTGTCGGCCAACGGTGAGCGGTTGTTCCGCCATCCAGACGACGTGTGCCTTGATGCGATTGGATACCTGTGGCACGTTGTCCGGCTTCACCAGCATCTCGCCACGGCTGATGTCGATTTCATCTTTCAGCGTCAGTGTCACGGCCTGGTCGGCAAATGCTTCATCCAGCTCACCGTCATACGTAACAATGGATTCGACGGTGCTTGTCTGACGCGATGGCAGCACCATGATCGGGTCGCCCTTGCGGACAATGCCGGAGGCGATGGTGCCGCAATACCCACGAAAATCCAGGTTGGGGCGGTTGACGTACTGAACCGGCAGACGGAAGTCTTCGAAGTTCCTGTCCGAACTGATTTCCACCGTATTGAGGATGGTCATCAGCGGCTGGCCGTCATACCAGGGCGTGTTGTCGGACAGCTCGACGACGTTGTCGCCTTCCAGCGCCGAGATCGGAATGAAGCGCAGGTCGTGGATGTGCAGGCTCTTGGAGAAAGCCAGGTAATCTTCACGAATTTCGTTGAAGCGGTCTTCGCTGAAATCCACGAGGTCCATCTTGTTCACCGCCACGACGACATGCCGGATGCCCAGCAGGCTGGCAATGAAGGTATGCCGCTTGGTCTGGCGCAGCACCCCGTGACGGGCATCAATCAGGATGATGGCCAGTTGTGCAGTCGAGGCCCCCGTGGCCATGTTGCGCGTGTACTGCTCGTGGCCCGGTGTATCGGCAATGATGAACTTGCGCGCGCTGGTTGAGAAATAGCGGTAGGCCACGTCAATGGTGATGCCCTGTTCACGCTCGGCAGCCAGGCCATCCACCAGGAGGGAGAAGTCGATCTTGTCCTTGCCGATGTTGCCGCTGCGGGCGCTGTCCTTCCTGATGGCCTCCAGCTGGTCTTCATAGATCATCTTGGAGTCGTGAAGCAGGCGGCCGATGAGCGTGCTCTTGCCATCGTCCACGCTGCCACAGGTGAGCAGGCGCAGCATTTCCTTGTTTTCATGCTGCTTGAGGTATTCGTGAATGTCGGTACGTGCCAGGGTTGCGTCGTGCGCCATAGTCTTACTCGTTCATCCGGTTTTCAGTCGCGGCAGTCAATCAGAAGTAGCCTTCGCGTTTTTTCTGCTCCATGGAAGCGGCTTGGTCGTGGTCGATCAGGCGTCCCTGACGCTCCGAGCTGGTTGTCAGGAGCATTTCCTGAATGATGTCGGGCAGGGTGGTGGCTTCGCTTTCGATGGCACCGGTGAGCGGATAGCAGCCCAGTGTACGGAAGCGGACTTTCTTCATCATCGGCGTTTCACCTTCGCGCAGGGGCATGCGGTCGTCATCGACCATGATGAGCATGCCGTCACGCTCGACCACCGGACGCTCCTTGGCATAGTACAGCGGAACGATTTCGATGTTTTCCAGGTAGATGTACTGCCAGATATCCAGCTCGGTCCAGTTGGAGAGTGGAAAGACGCGAATGCTCTCGCCCTTGTTGATCTTGCCGTTATACAGGTTCCAGAGTTCCGGCCGCTGGTTCTTGGGATCCCAGCGATGGTTTTCATCGCGGAAGGAGTAGACACGCTCCTTGGCCCGGCTCTTTTCCTCGTCCCGACGCGCACCACCGAAGGCGGCGTCAAAGCGATACTTGTTCAGAGCCTGCTTCAGGGCCTCGGTCTTCATGACGTCCGTATGCTTGGCGCTCCCGTGTGTAAAGGGGCCGATACCCTGACGGACGCCTTCTTCATTGATATGCACGATCAGATCGAGGCCGAACTTGCGTGCCTGTTCATCCCGGAACTGAATCATCTCCCGGAACTTCCAGGTGGTATCCACGTGCAACAGGGGGAAGGGCGGGGGGGCCGGATAGAAGGCCTTGCGTGCCAGATGCAGCATGACCGACGAGTCCTTGCCGATGGAGTAGAGCATGACGGGCCGTTCGAATTCGGCCGCGACTTCCCTGATGATGTGAATGCTCTCCGCCTCGAGCTGCTTTAGGTGGGTCAAACTGTAACTGGACATGCGGTATCCGCGCTCCTCTGACATTCTTTCTTGCAGAGCGCCATGATACCAAAATGGCGTAGATTATAAGAAGTGATCTTTTTAGATCATTTGGCTATTCAAATATGAGTTTTGCACTCAAGAGTGCTCAGCGGGGCTTGCGCTCGGCAATGAATTGCTCGATACGCAGGCGATCGCGTGGCTCGAGACGCACAAATTCCAGACCCACGTGGAAGACATCACGGGCCAGGCGGCGGGTGTGAATGATGTGGCAGCCACAATTGAGCTGAGTACGCCCGGTGGTGGACAGCGTCAGTTCAAAGCAGGCATCGACGGTGACCGGGTTGAGGGGGGCGAACAGGGATTCACGCTGCTTGCTGGGCATGAGCGTTTCCAGCGTGGCGCGATCACAAGCCACCATGATGCCGGTGCGGGAAAGGTTGACGATCTCGCACTCGCATGCCTGACCGTCCTCTGTCATCAGCGTTGCCGGGAACGCTGCCTCGATCCTGAGGTGGTGTCTCAGGTTGCGTTCGAGCATGGGGGCTTCTAGCGTGGCCATTTTTTCATCAATTTAGCGCAATTTTGTTTATCTTACATCCAATAACCGGATAAAGCACGTTGATTTTTCGGAACTCGTCGACATTTTTTACAAGTTTTTCGGCTGATTTGTGGTGATTTTGTTACATGTTGAAACGTTCGTTCCAGAAAGGCGCGCAAGGATCGGGTGGTGACCCGGGATGGGGCGCGCTAAGCTGGCGAGTCAGGACAGTGCGGAAAGGTTATCCGCGTGTCGAAAGACGAAAGAAAAACAGGCTGCTGAAGGTATCGGTCAGGGGGGTATGTGATGTGTATGGATCGCCGTGGAGCAGGGCATGAGGATCATCCTCACTACGAACGGGTCAGGCAAGCGATCGAATGGCTCGCCACCCATCAGGCCTCGCAACCGTCCCTGGATCAGCTGGCTCAGGCGCTGAACCTGAGTCCGTGGCATCTGCAGCGCATTTTTTCCGAATGGGCAGGTGTCTCCCCCAAACAGTTCCTGCAGTTTCTGACGCGCAACACTGCACGGGCGCGCCTGCGTGCGCAGCAGACGGTGGAGGAGGCCGCCTGGGCGTCCGGGCTGTCCGGCAGCGGACGACTGCATGACCTGATGGTCAAGTGGGAGGCCATGACGCCGGGTGAGATTCGAGCCGGCGGCCGAGGTGTCAAGCTCTGCCACGGGTGGGCCGATTCTCCCTTTGGCCCGGTGCTGATTGCATGGACAGACCGGGGATTGTGCCATCTTGCGTTTGCGGATGCGCCGTCCGAAACAGAAATCGCGGCGCTGGAGTCGTTGTGGCCTCGTGCCGGGTTTGTCAGGGATGAGGCGGGGGCCCGGCAGTGGAGCCTTCAGATTTTTTCGCCCACGCGGAAGGGGCCCCTCAAGGTGCTCTTGCGCGGCAGCGCCTTTCAGCTGAAGGTCTGGGAGGCGTTGCTGTCGATTCCTCCGGGGGAAGTGTGGTCGTACCAGCAGCTGGCAATGGCGGTGGGGCAGCCCGGGGCGTCACGCGCGGTCGGTTCGGCGCTGGCCCGTAACCTGGTCGGGTATGTGATCCCCTGCCATCGGGTCATCCGGGCCACTGGCGAGACCGGGCAGTATCGGTGGGGGACAGTGCGCAAGCAGGCGATTCAGATGTGGGAATCGGCGCAGATGAGCACGTTGCTTGCGGAACCTGCAGATGGCGATCTTGCCCACTGAAGCGCTATAATGCGCGCCTTTGCCCGATTCAACTGAAGGTATTCTGTCATGTCTCAGCCCCGCGCACCCCGTATCGGAATGGTCAGTCTTGGTTGTCCGAAGAATTCAGTGGACTCGGAACGCATTCTGACTCAGCTGCGCGCCGAAGGGTACGAGTTGACCGGCAGTTATGAAGATGCCGAACTGGTGATTGTCAACACCTGCGGTTTCATTGATGCAGCGGTAGAGGAGTCGCTTGAAGCCATTGGCGAGGCGCTGGCTGAAAACGGCAAGGTGCTGGTCACCGGTTGCCTGGGCGTGAAGGAAGACACCATTCGTGAAATTCATCCGGGAGTGCTGGCGGTAACCGGGCCCCATGCCTACGAAGCGGTGATGGAGCAGGTACACAGCCATGTGCCGCCGGCGCACGACCCCTTCATGGATCTTGTGCCGCCACAGGGTGTTCGGTTGACGCCCCGACACTATGCCTACCTGAAAATATCAGAGGGCTGTAACCATCGCTGCACCTTCTGCATCATCCCGTCCATGCGCGGGGATCTGGTGAGTCGCCCGGTGGGCGAGGTGCTGGATGAAGCGGATCGGCTGGTGAAGGCGGGCGTGCGCGAGCTGCTGGTCATCTCTCAGGATACCAGTGCCTACGGAGTGGATGTGAAGTACCGCACCGGTTTCTGGCAGGGGCAACCGGTCAGAACGAAGATGCTTGATCTGTGCAGGGAGTTGGGGAACCTGGGGGCGTGGGTGCGCTTGCATTATGTTTACCCCTATCCTCATGTGGATGATGTGGTTCCTCTGATGGCTGAGGGCAAGATTCTGCCGTACCTGGATATCCCCTTCCAGCACGCCAGCCCCGAGGTGCTCAAGCGGATGAAGCGTCCGGCACACGCCGAGAACACGCTGGCGCGTATCAGGAAGTGGCGTGAGATCTGCCCGGATATCACCCTGCGCTCGACGTTTATCGTGGGCTTTCCGGGCGAAACGGAGGGTGACTTCCAGATGCTTCTGGATTTTCTCGAAGAAGCACAGTTGGATCGGGTGGGGTGCTTTACCTATTCGGATGTGGACGGAGCCGCAGCGAACGCCTTGCCCGATCAGGTGCCGGAAGACGTCAAGCAGGAGCGCCTGGAGCGTTTCATGGAAGTGCAGGCGCGGATCAGTGCTGACAAGCTGGCCGCAAAGATCGGGCAGGAAATGACAGTACTGGTAGACGGGCAGGATGAAGACGGTACCGTGGCGCGCAGCATGGCCGATGCCCCGGAGATTGACGGAAACGTGTATATCGATGGTTTCTTTGACGCGCAGCCGGGCGACCTGATCCAGGTGAAGATTGTGGACTCAGGTGAGCACGACCTGTTTGCCGAGGTGGTCGGCTGACAGCCGGTCACCCACCTTCGTGCGAGGCCTGACATTATTGACCTTTGCGGCCTGAATACAGGTTGCTCAGGGATGTGCCGGTTTCAGGGTGAGTGAAATCAGCGCATCCTTGCACCGGGGGCCACCGGGGCCACGTGTGCGGATCTCTCCGGTTGGGCCGTCCTCTGTCAGCTGTTTCGCAAAGAGAAACCCCGCCTCATCGCTGTGGCTGACGTAACCAATGCCTGTCATGCCCCGCGGCGGCTGAAACCAGTCTGCGGGTACGGCATCGTCAAAGGACTGGGACAGAAGGAGCCAGTCGCCTTTCTGCCCGGTAACGGATGGGAATACGCTGGCATGGTCGCTGTCGCAGCCACGAACGGCCCAGTCCCGGACGGGATCCTGTGCGTCCACGCCGCGCAGGCTGGTCAGGATGGCCCAGCCCGGTTCGCCATGCCCATCACGATTGAGATTGAAAACATATTCAGCTGGCTCGTTATCTGCAGCAACCCGATAGAAGATCACCTGAGCCAGGTCCCGGCCCCGGTGGCTGCCCTGAAATTGCGTGCAGACGGCGCCTTCAACCTCCGAGCAATCATCAAGTGTGTAACACGGGGCGTCATTGTTCTGCTTGTAGCATTCGGCAGCTCGCGTCCAGCCCGGCTGGGCAAAGGGCAGCTCATCATCGGTACGGTGCAGAATCAGGAGCATCAGATCACCGGGCTGTGTATGCGTGGGCTTGGTGATCACCAGCTGCTGGCCATCCGCATCCCAGATATGGGTGCTGCCGATGATCAGTGGATTGGCGGTGGCGACCAGCGAGCACATCAGGTTCACGATAATGGTTGCTGAAAGGCACTCGACAAAACTGACGAGCCGGTGTGCGTGATGGGGATTCACCTTGTCTCTCTCCGTGGCAGCTACGGCCACTCGCATCATGGTTTAGTTCAGGAT
>RFIV01000081.1 GCA_003695085.1 Gammaproteobacteria bacterium | reverse complement strand
CTTCCGCAAGCCTCCTGCGGAAGGCGGCCTGCACGCCGGCGCAATGATGGCGCCTGAGGAAGATGTGGACGGCGAGATGCTTGCGGTGGGCAGTACCACCGATGGATATAGCATCACCAATTTCTCCAGAAGTTCAAACCCCGGCTACTATAACCCCGCCGCAATCTATTTGACTTGGGAGCAACTTTACGAAATGGGCCTGCTGGACTTGTGGAAACAACTGTGTGACAAATACGAGCGTGGCGAACTCTGACGGATTGCCCGGCAGAGGCACGCATTCACAAGGACGTGAGCATGGCACTGATACTAAGCCGCAAGCCGCGGCAGGACATCCGCATCGGCCCGGACACCCGTATCCGGGTACTGGCAGTCTCCGGCGAGGAAGTCCTGCTCGGTATCGAAGCCCGGCCCGAGACCCGCATTATCCGGCAAGAGCTTGAAGAAGCTTATTCTGGTGGGCGGCCCGCACCTGGAACATACCCGCGTAAATCCTCGCAAGGCCGGGAGCATGAAGACCTGACGGCTGACGCGTAGGGTGTAGTGTCACCCTGTTCCTGAAAGTTCGGGGCACCCAATGGCAGGCCAAGCTGGTGGATTGGACCGCCCCCGGTGACCGCTTGCGCAGCAGTGTCAGTGAAGGCAGCGGCAGACAGGTGGAGGACGCCATCGCCGGGGCCTTTGCTCAATGGGAAGAGAATGCCCGTTACGATGAAGGCTATATTGCCTGGCAGTTCAACGCCCGGGACGTCGGCGGCCCGGTCTCCGTCACACAGGGCCGCTTTGAAACCGACGGGGCCACCGTCTGGGACACCCTCTCTTCCGTTACCGGCTGGGCCTCAGTGGGACTGGCACTGGGTGGCCTGGCGCTGTCCGCCCTGATTCCACCCGCCGCCCCGGCAGTGACCGCCATGGTCTGGGGCAGCATCTTTACCGGTGCCACCGCCAGCGTCGTCAACCTCGCCCAGAACTACAACGAGGGCTACCGGGACTGGCGCAGCAATGGCCTCGACGTCCTCAGCCTCGTCAGTCTCGGCGCGGCCGGCGTCTGGGCCCGGGGCGCCAAAATCGCCCTGACCGGCGGCCAGACCGCCATGCGCAACGCTGGCATGTTCGGCCAGCTCACCGCCGATGGCTGGCAGGGCGTCATCATGGCCGACGACCTGCTCGACGAGTGGGAAGCCGTCAACGCCGACCCCAGCCTCAGCCCGGACGAACGCCTGGACAAGCTGGTGCAGCTGGCCCGCAACGCCGTGCTGGCCGGCACCCTGCTGTCACTTAGCTTCAAAGGCACCGCCAGGGATCTCAAAGCCCTCAAGGCCGGCGAGTTCGATCCGGCCCACCTCAAGCGCCTGAACGACCCCAAGGCCCACCTGACCGAGGCCGACGCCCAGCCGGTGAGACAGCTCAAAGCCGGAGAGACGGAAAAGACCCTGACCCTGCAGCCGCATCCGGAAGAGCCCGATGCGCTGGTGCGGGAGAAGGTGGAACCTGAGACCGTCGCGCGCGACAAGGCTATTCAGGCATCTATTGCAGCCAAGCAGTTCAGGCCCAAAACTTTCAGAGAAGCCATCGAGCGACTGTTGTGGCGCAGGCAGCAAATCCGGGAGAAGGGATTCGTCGAGAAGTACACTGATGCCGAAAAGACCTGGCTGGCCGAACATGGCGATGTGGCGAGTGAACAGATTCATGTCCGCCTGATGCCGGCGCGCTATCTCAAGCATCGGGATACCGGGGAAGCTTTGGGCGGCATGATGGGGGCGACGTTTGAAGGTACGACAGGCAAGGGCGCCAAATACTGGTCCACTACTCTGGACCAGATTGAGGATGCGGATACGGATCCGAAATTACTGTGCGAAAAGCTGGGGCTGGAGTATAACCCAGATGAAGAGTATGTCCTGATCCTGATTGACAGCCGGAAGGCCGCAGACATGGCCGGTACCGCCTCGGTCGCCGCCACCTTCCGCCATGTCAGTGAATTTGCCAACCGGGAACTGCCGGACACCTTGCCCAAGACCGTCACGGATGAAATCATGACACCGGCATTTCAGGAAAAATATGGACGCATCCATGCTGAGGCCATGGCATCACGAAGAATGGAATCTGAAACAGACGTTAAGAACTTTGTGCGTTATCTTGAGAGCCGTGGACTGGAGCAGAGAGAAATTGACCTGCTTATCAGCCGAATGCAGATGCATGACAAGATTGGCAACAATCAGTACTACACCGGCAACGGACTGACCCTGAACCGCATTGCCGGGTCGGACAGTCAGTACGGTGCAGTGGAAACCCTGAATTTTGAGCGCCGTGAAATCAACCTGAAAACGTTCCTCGAGGCGGAAGCCATCGAAATCCTGGAGATCAAACCATTATGAGTCTCTTGCAGCCCAAGTACCCCCTGAAAGATCCTTTGCCCGAGATTGAAGATCCGGATCATTTGCCCGAGGATGCTAAACTACTGGGAGTTTTTCAAAAGCTGCCCAACAGCTACTTTTACTTCGTTAAACGGGGTGACAAACTGCTGTTTCTGGATGTACGAAAATACGCCCCAGATGACATTGAAGTATATCAGGACGTATTCCCACTCAGAGTACTGTCATGGTTTCCGAAGGCCCTTGAGGCCTTCCGCAAGCCTCCTGCGGAAGGCGGCCTGCACGCCGGCGCAATGATGGCGCCTGAGGAAGATGTGGACG
>RFIV01000080.1 GCA_003695085.1 Gammaproteobacteria bacterium | reverse complement strand
TGCTTCTTTTCGACCAACGCCGCGTAAGGAGCCCCCTTGTGAAGGTCAGGATTGACGACCTTCACCATATGGCGACGCCCCGGAGACGTTGGCTTGGTTTTAACTACTGGCATAGTCGGGTCTCCTCACTATTCGACGTCAGCAAACTCAATGGTCTGGCCTTCAGCCAAACGCACGTAAGCCTTGCGGATATCATTGCGCTTGCCCAGCCCGCGCACGGTGCGCTTGGTCTTGCCCTTGATGTTGACAACCTGGACAGACTCGACCTTGACGTTGAACAGCGCTTCGACTGCCGCCTTGATCTCGGGCTTGGTCGCATCCGGCGCAACTTTAAACGCGTACTGGTTATTGGATTCAGTCAGCAGTGCCGCCTTCTCTGAAATATGAGGCTGGACCAGCACCTTGTAAATGCGTTCCTGGTTCATCCAAGCATCTCCTCTACTTTCTTCAGAGCGGGCACGGACATGACAACCTTTTCGTAAGCAATCAGGCTGACCGGATTGATGCCGGCCACGTCAATCACATCCACATTCGGCACATTTCGGGCAGACAGATACAGATTGGTATCCACCTCACCCGTCACGAACAGTGCATCCTGAACACCAAGCTCTTTCATCTTGCCGACAAACGCCTTGGTACGAGGAGCTTCTACAGACAGATCATCCACGACTACCAGACGTTCCTGACGAACCAGCTCGGAGAAGATCGAACGCAGCGCGGCGCGATACATCTTGCGATTCACTTTCTTGCTGTAATCGCGCGGAGTCGCAGCGAACGCCTTGCCCCCGGAGCGCCACAGCGGAGAGCGAATGGTACCGGCACGCGCACGGCCAGTCCCCTTTTGCCGCCACGGCTTCTTGCCACCACCGCTGACCTGCGAACGCGTCTTCTGCGCCTTGGTGCCCTGACGCGCACCAGCCAGATAGGACTCGACCACCTGGTGAACCAGCGCCTCATTGAATTCGCGACCAAACGCCTCGTCGGACACGGAGACCTTGGCGCTATCAGAACCTTTTACCAACAATTCCATCACCGCCCCCTTTAAGCTTTGACTGCCGGCTTGACGATCACGTCTGCACCTGTAGCACCGGGAACGGCACCCTTGATCAGCAGCAGACCTTTTTCTTCATCAACACGGACCAGTTCGAGCGTCTGAACGGTGACGCGCTCAGCACCCAGATGACCGGACATCTTCTTGCCCTTGAAAACCTTGCCCGGCGACTGGTTCTGACCGATAGAACCGGGCGCCCGGTGAGACAGGGAGTTACCGTGAGTTGCGTCCTGAGTACGGAAGTTCCAACGCTTGACGACGCCAGCGAAACCCTTACCCTTGCTGGTACCTGTCACGTCAACTTTCTGACCGGCCTCGAACAGCGTTACACCCAGCTCATCACCAACCTTGAGCTCACCAACTTCGTCCACACGAAATTCAACAAGCTTTTTCTGCGGCTCGACACCCGCCTTGGCAAGATGCCCGGCTTCCGCCTTGGTCAGACGGCCCGGCTTCACAGCGCCAGCCGCCACCTGAACAGCCACATAGCCATCGGTTTCATGGGTTTTGATCTGAGTGACGAGATTCTTCTCGACATGGATCACGGTTACCGGTACGGCCCGGCCGTCATCCATAAAAATGCGGGTCATGCCAGCCTTGCGGCCGACCAATCCTAATGCCATTTTTCACCTCACTAGTGTACGGGGCTTTAACCCTCTATGGCCACGTATTGCGTTGTTACAACTATGAAGGTTGTCTTGCGGGACGAATCCTTCAGCCGAGGCTGATCTGAACGTCTACACCAGCAGCAAGATCAAGCTTCATGAGCGCATCAACGGTTTTTTCCGTGGGCTCAACGATGTCCAGCAGACGCTTGTGCGTACGAATCTCATACTGATCACGAGCATCTTTGTTGACATGCGGAGAAATGAGAACGGTGTAACGCTCCTTGCGCGTCGGCAGCGGAATCGGGCCGCGAACCTGGGCACCAGTGCGCTTGGCTGTCTCAACGATCTCCTGCGTGGACTGATCGATCAGTCGATAGTCGAACGCTTTGAGCCGAATGCGAATCTTCTGGCTTTGCATGTATTACTCCAAATTGTCAGGCGACTTGATGAAGTCATCCCAATTAAAAAGGAGCCGCATTGTACGCATAGTGAACAATGCTGTCAACCCTTGGGAATGACACAAGAAAAGGGCGGCCATCGCCGCCCTTTTTGTACCCGAACTTCACTCTTACTCGAAGATCTTGGATACCACGCCGGCGCCGACAGTGCGGCCACCTTCGCGGATCGCAAAACGCAGACCTTCTTCCATCGCGATCGGGGCAATCAGGGTGACGTTGATCTTCACGTTGTCACCCGGCATAACCATTTCCACACCATCCTGCAGCTCAACAGAGCCAGTTACGTCCGTAGTACGGAAGTAGAACTGCGGACGGTAGCCGTTGAAGAACGGCGTGTGACGACCACCTTCGTCCTTGCTCAGAACGTAGACTTCCGCCTCGAACTTGGTGTGCGGCGTGATGGAGCCCGGCTTGGCCAGAACCTGACCACGCTCAACTTCGTCACGCTTGGTGCCACGCAGCAGTACACCGATGTTCTCGCCCGCACGACCTTCGTCAAGCAGCTTGCGGAACATTTCAACACCTGTACAGGTGGTCTTGGTGGTTTCACGGATACCGACGATTTCGATTTCCTCACCCACCTTGATGATACCACGCTCCACACGACCGGTTACTACCGTACCACGGCCGGAGATGGAGAATACGTCTTCGATCGGCATCAGGAACGGCTGATCGATGGCACGCTCCGGCTCCGGGAAGTACTCGTCCATGGTCTCTACCAGCTTCTTGACCGCGGTCGTACCCAGCTCGTTGTCGTCCTTGCCTTCCAGTGCCATCAGGGCAGAACCGATGATGATCGGCGTGTCGTCACCCGGGAACTCGTAAGTGCTCAGCAGGTCACGCACTTCCATTTCAACCAGTTCCAGCAGCTCTTCGTCGTCCACCATGTCTGCCTTGTTCAGGAAGACCACGATGTACGGTACGCCTACCTGGCGCGCCAGCAGGATGTGCTCACGCGTCTGAGGCATGGGGCCGTCCGCTGCAGAACATACCAGGATGGCGCCGTCCATCTGGGCCGCACCCGTGATCATGTTCTTGACGTAGTCCGCGTGTCCCGGGCAGTCAACGTGCGCGTAGTGACGCTTGTCGGACTCGTACTCAACGTGCGCAGTCGCAATGGTGATACCACGTTGACGCTCTTCCGGCGCCGCGTCGATCTGGTCGAACGCCTTGGCTTCACCACCCCACACTTCCGCACAGACACGGGTCAGGGCCGCTGTCAGCGTGGTCTTGCCATGGTCAACGTGACCGATCGTACCCACGTTTACGTGCGGTTTGGTACGTTCAAACTTTTCTTTTGCCATTTTCAGTTTCCTCTTTCTTGCAAATAGCCAGTCAGTTTATTTCCGGGACGCAATAACCGCTTCGGCCACGCTGCTCGGCGCCTCAGCGTAATGCGAGAATTCCATGGAGTAGGTCGCACGGCCCTGCGTAGCGGAACGCAGATCCGTCGCATAACCGAACATTTCTGACAGCGGAACCTCGGCACGAATGCTCTTGATTCCACCGGGGAGGTCATCCATACCCTGAACCATGCCGCGACGGCGGTTCAGGTCACCGATCACATCACCCATGTACTCTTCAGGCGTTTCAACTTCGACTTTCATCATCGGCTCAAGCAGGACCGGATTCGCTTTCAGCGCACCCTCCTTGAAACCCATGGAGCCGGCGATCTTGAACGCCATTTCGGAGGAATCCACATCGTGGTAGGAGCCGTCGTACAAAGTTACCTTGACATCCACAACCGGGTAGCCAGCGATGACACCATTTTCCATCTGCTCCTGCACACCCTTGTCGACAGCCGGAATGTATTCCTTGGGTACGACACCGCCCACAATTTCGTTGACGAACTCGTAGCCGGCACCCGGCTCGTTCGGCTCGATCTTCAGCCAGACATGACCATACTGACCGCGACCACCGGACTGACGTACAAATTTGCCTTCCTGCTGGACGGACTTGCGGATGGTCTCACGATACGCCACCTGGGGCTTACCGATATTGGCTTCCACCTTGAACTCACGCTTCAGGCGATCCACGATGATTTCCAGATGAAGCTCGCCCATACCCGAGATAATGGTCTGACCGGACTCTTCATCGGTGTGCACACGGAAGGACGGGTCTTCCTGCGCCAGACGCTGGAGCGCAAGCCCCATTTTCTCCTGGTCGCTCTTGGTCTTCGGCTCGACAGCAATAGAAATGACGGGCTCGGGGAACTCCATGCGCTCCAGCACAATCGGTGCATCCTGGGCACACAGCGTATCACCTGTCGTTACGTCTTTGAGGCCCACACACGCTGCAATATCACCCGCGCGGATCTCCTTGATCTCCTGGCGGTCGTTCGCGTGCATCTGAACGATACGACCGACACGCTCACGCTTCTGCTTGACAGAGTTGAGCACGGCATCGCCACTGCTGACCACACCACTGTATACGCGGATAAAGGTCAACGTACCCACAAACGGGTCGGTTGCAATCTTGAATGCCAGCGCGGAGAACGGCTCGTCATCGCTGGTCTTCCGCGAAGCCGGCTCGCCTTCCAGCGTTTCACCCTTGACGTCCTCGATATCGGTCGGTGCGGGCAAGTACCGAATCACCGCATCCAATACTGCCTGAACACCCTTGTTCTTGAATGCAGAACCACAGAAGGCCGGAACAATTTCACCTGCCAGCGTACGCGTACGAATGGCCTGATGAATTTCCTCTTCGGTCAGCTCACCTTCCTCAAGGTACTTGTCCATCAGCTCTTCGCTGGCTTCCGCTGCAGTTTCAAGCAGGTTTTCACGCCATTCGTTGCACAAATCTTCAAGCTCAGCCGGAATATCTTCCAGCTTGAAGGTCATGCCCTGGGTTTCATCTTCCCAGTAGATGGCCTTCATGGTCACGAGATCAACCACACCCTTGAAGTCTTCCTCGGCACCAATGGCGATCTGCATCGGTACGGCGTTGGCCTGCAGGCGCTGCTTCATCTGCTCGACAACACGCAGGAAGTTCGCACCCATGCGGTCCATCTTGTTGACGAACGCAATACGCGGAACATTGTACTTGTTCGCCTGACGCCAAACGGTTTCGGACTGCGGCTGCACACCACCCACTGCACAGTACACCATCACGGCGCCGTCCAGGACGCGCATTGAACGCTCCACCTCGATGGTGAAGTCCACGTGTCCCGGGGTGTCGATAATGTTGATCCGGTGCTGCGGGAATTGCTTGTCCATACCGGTCCAGAAACAGGTGGTCGCCGCGGAGGTGATGGTAATACCACGCTCCTGCTCCTGCTCCATCCAGTCCATGGTGGCAGCGCCATCATGCACCTCACCAATCTTGTGACTGATACCGGTGTAATAAAGAATACGCTCCGTGGTAGTCGTCTTGCCGGCATCAATGTGTGCACTGATACCGATATTGCGATACCGCTCAAGCGGGGTTGTTCTGGCCATAATATACGTCCTATTGAATCTCGGGTCGGTTTACCAGCGATAGTGGGCGAAAGCCTTGTTCGCTTCTGCCATGCGGTGCGTGTCTTCACGCTTCTTGACCGCCGCTCCGCGACCCTCGGAGGCTTCCAGAATCTCAGCGGCGAGACGCTGGGCCATGGACTTTTCGCTGCGCTTGCGAGAGAAATCCACCAACCAGCGCATGGACAGCGCCATCTGGCGGGAAGGACGAACCTCTACCGGCACCTGATACGTTGCACCACCAACACGGCGGGACTTGACCTCAACCATCGGCTGAATATTTTCCAGCGCCTGCTCGAAAACTTCCAAAGGCTCTTTCTGGGTTTTCTCGGCTACGATATCGAGCGCGCCATAAACAATCTTTTCAGCAACGGAGCGCTTTCCGCTGATCATGACGTGGTTGATGAACTTCGCCAGCTTCTGGCTCTTGAACTTGGGATCCGGCAGGATCTCGCGCTTAGCGACAACGCGTCTTCTTGGCATGTGATGTCCTCAATGCTTCAGGTTGATCTGGTATGCGCCACCCGGCGAACCAGCCTTACTTTAAAACTCAGGATTTCGGGCGCTTGGCACCGTACTTGGAACGACCTTGCTTACGGTCTTTCACTCCGGCGAGGTCAAGCGTACCGCGTACGGTGTGATAACGCACACCCGGCAAGTCCTTGACACGCCCCCCGCGAATCAGCACAACACTGTGCTCTTGCAGGTTGTGACCTTCACCACCGATATAGGACGAAACCTCGTAGCCGTTGGTCAGGCGCACACGGCACACCTTACGCAGGGCCGAGTTCGGCTTTTTCGGGGTTGTAGTATAAACGCGTGTACAAACACCGCGGCGCTGAGGGCAGGCTTGGAGCGCAGGAACGTCGCTCTTGGCCACCTTGCGCTTGCGCGGTTTGCGCACCAGCTGGTTAATCGTAGCCATTCAGTTACTCCAGTTACTGTGTATTGTATAACCACCTTTGGAATTAAGGGGGGCAAGTTTAATTTGCCCCCCTGGTACAGTCAAGAGGATTGGTGCTTTTTTGCCCAGCCTCTTTACTTGTTCAGTTCTGCGCTCAGCGCCTGCTCGATCTCTGCCGCTGTCGGGCCTTCCCTGAGCTGACGCTTGCGCTTGCGCTCACTGTGATACGCAAGGCCGGTACCGGCCGGGATCAGACGACCGACTACCACGTTTTCCTTCAGACCACGCAGGTGATCGCGCTTGCCGGTAACCGCCGCTTCGGTGAGAACGCGCGTGGTCTCCTGGAACGACGCAGCAGAGATGAAGCTCTCGGTCGCCAGCGAGGCCTTGGTGATACCCAGCAGCACGCGCTCGAACCTCGCTGGCATCAGGTCCTGGGCCTGTGCCTTCTCGTTCTCTTCGAGAATGGTCACGTACTCGACCTGATCACCCTGGATCAGGCTGGTGTCACCCGGCTCGAGCACCTCTACCTTGCGAATCATCTGGCGGACGATCACTTCGATGTGCTTGTCGTTGATGACAACGCCCTGCAGCCGGTACACCTCCTGGATTTCATTGATGATGTACTTGGCCAGTTCGCTGACCCCCTTCAGGCGCAGCACGTCGTGCGGGTTAACCGGACCATCCGAAATCACCTCACCCTTTTCGACGGTTTCACCTTCGAACACGTTGAGCTGGCGCCACTTGGGTATCAGCGTTTCTACCGGATCACCGTCCTTCGGTGTAATAACCAGGCGCTTCTTGCCCTTGGTTTCCTTGCCAAAGGAGACGACACCGCTGACTTCGGCCAGAATCGCCGGCTCCTTGGGCTTGCGCGCTTCGAAAAGATCGGCCACACGCGGCAGACCACCTGTAATATCGCGAGTCTTGGAGGACTCCTGCGGAATACGCGCGACCACGTCGCCGACCTTGACCTCTTCTCCGCTCTTCAGGCTGAGCAGAGCGTTGGCCGGCAGGAAGTACTGCACCGGCGTGTCCGTGCCCGGGAACTTGACCGGCTCACCTGACTCGTCGACGATCTGAACCATCGGACGCATGTCCTTGCCCGCGGCAGGACGATCCTTGGCATCCATGATCTGGATACTGGACAAGCCGGTTGTTTCGTCGGTCTGCGTCTTGACCGTGATACCTTCTTCCATGCCCTGGAAGGACACGCGGCCGGCCACTTCAGTAATAATCGGGTGAGTGTGCGGGTCCCACTTGGCCACGACTGTGCCCGGCTCGACCTGATCACCGGACTTGACGTTCAGCACGGCACCATAGGGGAGCTTGTACGACTCACGCTCACGCCCCTGCTCGTCGGCCACGGCCAATGTCGCGGAACGCGAAATGACGATGGACTGGCCGTCCTCCCGCTCCAGGGACTTGATGTTGTGCAGGCGAATGGTGCCGCCGTGCTTGACCTGAACATTATCGACCGCTGATGCCCTGGACGCGGCCCCCCCAATGTGGAAGGTCCGCATGGTGAGCTGAGTACCCGGCTCACCGATGGACTGGGCTGCAATTACCCCTACCGCTTCACCCACGTTCACCAGGTGACCACGTGCCAGATCACGACCGTAGCACTTGGCACAGACACCATAGCGTGTTTCACAGGTAATGGGCGAGCGCACCAGGACTTCGTCCACACCCGCGCTCTCGACAATCTGCACCAGCTTTTCATCCAGCAGTGTTCCCGCTGGCAACAGAATGTCATCCGTGCCGGGCTTGTACAGATCCTTCGCAACAACGCGACCCAGAACCCGGTCGCCCAGCGGAACCACAACGTCACCGCCTTCGATATGAGGCGTCACGATCAGCCCCTCTTCGGTACCGCAATCCTCGTCGGTAATGACAAGATCCTGCGCCACATCAACCAGGCGACGAGTCAGATAACCGGAGTTGGCGGTCTTGAGTGCCGTATCTGCCAAGCCCTTGCGCGCGCCGTGGGTGGAGATGAAGTACTGCAGTACGTTCAGACCTTCACGGAAGTTGGCCGTGATGGGCGTTTCAATGATGGAGCCATCCGGCTTGGCCATCAGGCCGCGCATACCGGCCAGCTGACGAATCTGCGCCGCAGAACCCCGGGCACCGGAGTCGGCCATCATGAACACCGAGTTGAAAGACGGCTGCTTGACCGTATTCCCTTCCCGATCCACCACTTCTTCGTGGCCCAGGCGCTCCATCATGGCGCTGGACACCTTGTCGTTGGCGCGGGACCAGATATCGATGACCTTGTTGTACTTCTCGCCCTGGGTCAAAAGACCGCTGGCGTACTGCGCTTCAACTTCCTTCACCTCTTCTTCGGCTGCCGCAATGATGCGCGCCTTTTCTTCGGGAATGACGAAATCGTTGACGCCAATGGACGAGCCGGACATCGTCGCCAGACGGAATCCGGTATACATGATCTGGTCAGCAAAAATGACCGTTTCCTTGAGACCCACGGACCGGTAACACGCGTTGAGCAGGCGTGAAATCGCCTTCTTGGTCATGTTCTGGTTGACCAGCTCGAACGGCAGACCTTCCGGCACGATGCGATAGAGCATGGCCCGGCCTACAGTCGTATCCACAACCCGAGAGGTTTCTGTCCGGTTGCCTTCATCGTCAAAGGAGACTTCATTGATACGCACCTTGACGCGTGCCTGCAGATGAACCTTACCTGCGCCGTATGCACGCTCCACCTCGTCAATTCCGGTAAAGGCCATGCCCTCGCCCGGGGCATTGATCCGATCCCGCGTCATCCAGTACAGCCCCAATACCACGTCCTGAGACGGCACAATGATCGGCTCACCATTTGCGGGCGACAGGATGTTGTTGGTGGACATCATCAACGCACGCGCTTCGAGCTGGGCTTCCAGCGTCAACGGCACGTGCACGGCCATCTGGTCACCGTCAAAGTCAGCGTTATAGGCGGCACACACCAGCGGGTGCAGCTGGATCGCCTTGCCTTCGATCAGGACAGGCTCAAAAGCCTGAATACCCAGTCGGTGCAGCGTCGGTGCACGGTTCAGCAGGACGGGATGCTCGCGAATCACCTCATCCAGGATATCCCAGACGACGGGTTCCTCGCGTTCAACCATCTTCTTGGCTGCCTTGATGGTGGTCGCCAGACCACGATGCTCAAGCTTGGAGAAAATAAACGGCTTGAACAGCTCAAGCGCCATCTTCTTGGGAAGGCCGCACTGATGCAGACGCAGTGTGGGACCGACCACGATCACCGAACGGCCCGAGTAATCCACCCGCTTTCCGAGCAGGTTTTGACGGAAGCGGCCCTGCTTGCCCTTGATCATGTCAGCCAGCGACTTGAGCGGGCGCTTGTTGGAGCCGGTAATCGCGCGACCACGACGACCGTTATCCAGCAACGCGTCAACGGCTTCCTGCAGCATGCGCTTTTCGTTGCGCACGATGATGTCCGGCGCATTGAGCTCCAGCAGGCGCTTGAGGCGGTTGTTGCGGTTGATCACCCGGCGATACAGGTCGTTGAGATCCGACGTGGCAAAACGCCCACCATCCAGCGGTACCAGCG
>RFIV01000079.1 GCA_003695085.1 Gammaproteobacteria bacterium | reverse complement strand
CTCCAGGGCGAGCGCATCGGGCCGGTTACTGAGTACGGAAACCACTTCTCCCGGAATATGTCCGCTCCGGCAGTGATCCAGCAGTGCCTGCAGGTTGCTGCCGCTGCCGGATACGAGCACCGCCAGCCTTACCGTCATGCAAAGTCTCCTTCGATGACTACTGAAGGCGCATCCGCTGCCGGCTTTTCCCGGATCCGGCCAATTTCCACCGGCTGTTCACCTGCTCCCTTCAGCACAGAGAGAGCCTGTTCGCGCGCGCTCTCGGGCACCACCAGCACCATGCCGATGCCGCAGTTGAAGGTCCGGTACATCTCCGCGTCTTCGATATTGCCCTGAGCCTTCAGCCACCTGAAGATTTCCGGCGTCTCCCAGCTTTCGGCCTTCACGACCGCCTGCGCACCTTCCGGCAGCACGCGCGGCAGGTTCTCGGGCAACCCACCTCCGGTGATATGCGACAGCGCATGAACCGGGACATTCCGCACCAGCTCCAGCACCGGCTTCACATAGATGCGCGTGGGCGTCAGCAGCGTTTCACCCAGCGTGCTGGCACCGAAAGGCGAATCCAGCCCCTGCCCGCTCACTTCAAGCACCTTGCGGACCAGCGAATAGCCGTTTGAATGCACCCCGGACGACGGCAACCCCAGAAGCAAATCTCCCGGCCGCACCAGACTGCCATCTATGATCTTGGGCTTGTCAACGATGCCGACACAGAAACCGGCGAGATCATAGTCATCGCCCTCATACATCCCGGGCATTTCGGCCGTCTCGCCCCCGACGAGCGCACAACCCGCCAGCTTGCAGCCTTCGGCAATGCCGGTCACGACATCCGCGGCCGCCTCGACATTCAGGTGCCCTGTGGCGTAGTAATCCAGAAAAAACAGGGGTTCGGCCCCCTGAACAATCAGGTCATTGACGCACATCGCAACGAGGTCAATGCCGATCGTGTCGTGCTTGTTGAGCTCCATGGCCAGACGCAGCTTGGTGCCCACGCCATCTGTACCCGAAACCAGAACCGGCTCCTGGTAGCCCTTGGGCAGCTCGAACAGCGCGCCGAATCCCCCGAGCCCTCCCAGCACTTCCGGGCGTGCCGTGGCGCGAGCTGCCCCCTTTATACGATCAACCAGTGCATTACCGGCATCAATGTCTACGCCGGCATCCCGGTAGCTAAGGGAAGGTTTGGAGGTCTCGGTCATGGGATGAGTATCCTGAAATTTGCCAGTGATAAAGAACGTGGTATTTTACCAGCGCGATGCGGGGCCGCCAATGGCGACCCGACACGAATTCACCCTCACCGGGAATGTACTCCATGCCAGATCGCCTGCAACCAGACTCAATTCGACTCAAACTGTACCGGGTCATATTCGAATCGGACACGCCCGCCGGACGTGCGTTCGACCTTGCACTGATCTGGTGCATCATAGGCAGCGTACTGGTGGTCATGCTGGACAGTGTGCATGCGCTTTACGCGCAATATGGCCTCTGGCTGGAAGGCCTGGAATGGATGTTCACGATACTGTTCACACTCGAATACGGCCTGCGAATTTACTGCACGCCTCAGCGCTGGCGCTACATCTTCAGCTTCTGGGGCATCATTGACCTGATCTCCATTCTGCCTTCGTATCTCGCCCTGTTCCTGCCCCATGCCCACTATGTGCTGGTCGTGCGGGTATTCCGGGTCATCCGGGTATTCAGGGTTCTGAGGCTGGTGAAATATATGCGCCAGGCCAATACCCTGATGCAGGCGCTCAGACAGGGCAAACAGAAAATTCTGGTCTTCCTGAGCGTGGTCATGGGTATTGTCACGGTTTTTGGCGCCATCATGTATATGGTGGAGGGGCCCGAGAACGGCTTTACGAGCATCCCACGAGCCATGTACTGGGCCATCATCACTCTGACCACAGTGGGCTACGGCGATATCACGCCCCAAACGGAGCTCGGTCAGTTCATTGCATCGGCGGTCATGCTGGTTGGCTATGCGGTCATCGCAGTCCCGACCGGCATTTTCACCGCCGAACTGGCCACGGCCATGCGCAAGGAAGAGTCACACCACGTGTGCACCAACTGTCACAAGGCCACCCACCATATCAACGCTGTCTATTGCGATCGCTGCGGGCACCGCCTTGACCGGGAGTGGGACCACATGCGCACTCACGAACCGGACTGACGCAGCAACTTGCGGTGGTGCATGACCACCTGCTGTGCCTTGCCCAACAGGGTCGTCTTGCCAAACCGGCCGCGCGCGTCCGGCGTACCGGCACGCAAGCCCGTCAGCAATTCCAGCGCCTGGAGCACATTGTCCACGGCGTACACATGGAACAGGCCGGCCCGACACGCATCCACCACTTCATCCTTGAGCATGAGATTGACCACATTCTTGCCCGGCAAGATGACGCCCTGTTCACCAGTCAGCCCCTTCAGCCGGCACGTTTCAAAGAAGCCCTCAACCTTTTCATTCACACCACCCACCGGCTGAGCCTCACCAAACTGATTCATGGAGCCGGTAATGGCCAACGACTGACGCAGCGGCACTTTCGCTATGGCGGAGATCAGCGCGCAACACTCCGCCATGGTTGCGCTGTCACCATCCACCGGGTGATAGGATTGCTCGAAGGTGATCGAGGCGGACAACGGTATCGGTCCGTCCTGGCCCAGCAACGAAGCCAGATAGGCTGAAAGAATCATCATGCCCTTGGCGTGCAGCGCACCGGCCAGCTTGACGTCCCGTTCGATATCAATGACTTCGCCACTGCCGTGATAGCAGGTGGCCGTGACCTTTGAAGGCATTCCGAACTCGTGATCACCTGTGAAGAGCACTGACAACGCATTGATCTGCCCGATACGCTCCCCTTCTGTCTCGAGAATCGTTGTGCCTTCTTCAATGCTCTGATAGATCTGGTCCCTGATGCGGCTGGAGCGATACTCGGCGCTGGCCAGCGCTTTTTCCACAAACTGGCCCTCTATGCGTTTTTTGCCTGCCTGCCGCGCCCAATAATCGGATTCGCGCAACAAATAGGCGATGTCCGCCGCATGCAGAGACAGGCGATCCTGATGCTCGGCCACGCGCGCACTATGCTCAACAACGCGCATCACCGCTTCCCGGCTCATGGGCAACAGGCCCTTGTCCTTGATGAGTGCAGCAATGAAACGTGCATAGAGCGTCTGAGCTTCGGGCGTACGACTGATGACATCCTCGAAATCCGCCACCACCTTGAACAGCTCACCAAAGTCCGGATCATGCTCACGCAACAGCAGATAGGTGTCCCGGTCACCAAACAGGATAATCTTGACGTCCAGCGGCAAGGGCTCCGGCTCGAGTGAAATGGTGCCGGAAAAAGACAGTTCCTTCTCAAGCGTATTAACGGCCAGCTTGCGTGATCGCAACGCCCGCTTGAGGCCGTCCCAGACAAAGGGCTGCTCCAATACCTTGATGGCATCCATGAGCAGATAGCCACCATTGGCCCGGTGCAGAGCGCCCGGGCGGATCAGCGTAAAGTCGGTGTAGACAGTCCCCTTGTAGGTCACGTTTTCCACGTAACCAAACAGGTTGGCGTAGTTGGGGTTGTCTTCCACCACGATGGGCACACCCGTTTCATCCGGCTTCTGCGCAGCCAGTACATTGACCTGATAGCGACGTGGCAGCCGGGTATCCAGGGCTGCCTGAGAAAGGGCAGCCTGCTCCTCGTTGTCCTCGAAAAAGACATCAAAGTTCTTGAGAATGTCAGCCTGAACCGCGTCCAGCCAATCCTGCA
Organism: Gammaproteobacteria bacterium; assembly: GCA_003695085.1. GTDB lineage: Bacteria > Pseudomonadota > Gammaproteobacteria > Pseudomonadales > Oleiphilaceae > Thermohahella. The sequence continues at coordinate 10,320 of RFIV01000079.1, read as the reverse complement.
GGGGCTGACTGCCCCGATACTTCTTTTTCAGGCTTTCGATGGGATGACGCGTCACTCCCAGTGCGACTTCTTCATTCAGCTGCTGATGCAGGTCGGTATAGGTTTCCTCCCACTGACTGAGCTTGCGCAACACGGCCCGCAGCTTTTTCTCCATCAGATTGATGTTGGCTTCTGCTGCCTGCCGCGCCTCCTCGTCCAGCGCCGCAAACGACTCCTCAGTATGAGGTTCCTCGCCATTGAGCGCCACCAGCCGATACCCACCCGGGGTCTGAATGGTCAGCTGAACACCGTGCTTCTCTGCCTGACGGGCAAGTCGCTTGAGCGCCTTTTCCTGTTTGTCCGCCAGCTCGTTCTTCAGCTTTTCCGCACGCTCGTAGTAGCTGTCATTGTCGAACGCCTGTGGAATCAGTTTCTGCAGGCGGCGCAACAGCGCATCCATATCCTTGCGAAATCGTTGCGCGGTGCCGGGTGCGAGGCGCAGATAACGTGGAGTGCGCGGGTTCTCGAAGTCATTGACATAGCACCAGTCCCACATATCCCCGCGGTTCTCCTGCCGCGCCAGATAGCTGAGCACCATGGTCCGTTTGCCCAGCCCATTTCGACCTACAGCATATACGTTATATCCGCTGGACATCATGGAGATTGAAAACTGAACCGCCTCCTCCGCCCGGGCCTGCCCCAAAATCCCATCCAGAGGCTCCAGGCGTGCAGTAGACGCAAAGGGAAAATCCTTTTGCAGGCAGACGCGCTTCAATCTGTTGGCAGTCAGCGGCTTGCGGAAACTCATAACAACTCCATCAACATCGGTGCGCAAAGTATGGCAGCGTCGGGACCGGCTTTGAAGCCCGAAAAGCAATAGCGTGCCAACTCCGCCAACAAGACAGTCCAAAGCAGGACAACGTGATCAGGACCACACTTTCAGGGCCAGGCCTCCCTGCTGGCTTCGCAGGTCACCGATTTTGCGATACACTCCGTTGGACGCACGATAAAAACCATAAACAGGGTCTACAGCGTCATGCAGGAACCTCAGTCACTGCTGCCCATGGAACGCCGCATAAAGGAACGCCATCACGCCCAGCACCTGAGCGTGACCGCCCGTGCCGTGAGCTGGTTTGGTGTGCGCCGGGCGCCGGTGTGCGTGGAGTGCGTGGATTTCAACCGCTATGGCATGGCCATTGAAACAACGCACATTTTTCGCCGGGGTGAGCGCATCGAGTTCAGCTTCCGTGGCCGCTATATCTCCGAGCAGGGCATTCTGGGCACCGTGGTGAGCCGAACCCCTTCACGCCACGGCACGCGCTACGGTATTCTGTTTGCCTACTGTCAATCCCCCCGCTACTATACCCGCCAGACCGACAATGCACTGGCGCGGATTGAGCGACTGTGCAGCGAACTGGGACTCAATCAACCGACTGCCGAGGCTGGATGAATCCGGATCTGTTGTCTGCCCTGATTCTGGCAGGCGGCCAGGGGCGCCGCATGAACGGCGCCGACAAGGGCTTGCTGAAACTGGAAGATACTGCCTTTGCCGAGCGGCTGACCCGGATGTTCCGCCCGCACTGCCTGCACGTGCTGATCAGCTGCAATCGCAACTCGGACATTTACCGCCAGATGGCTGACATCTCCTTTGAGGATCAGGAATCGGGCTTTCCGGGCCCGTTGCAAGGTCTGGAGTCCGCACGCCCGCACCTGAGCACCCCGTGGCTTCTGGTGACACCCTGTGATACCCCCCGCCTGGACGCACGTTACGTGACACGCATGACCGAAGGGCTCGATGATACCCCCGTATCCATCCGTGTCGCCCACGACGGCACCCGGCTTCAGAACCTCCATCTGCTGGTTCACCGCCGGGACCTGGATGTGCTGCACGAATATCTCGAGCGTGGTCAGCGCAGTGTGTGGGGTTGGCTGGAAACAGCGGGCTATACACCCGTGGACTTTTCGGATTGTCCGGAGCTGTTCATGAACGTGAACACCCCCGAAGACCTCAGTCGCCTGAAGACACCCAACCCGCCGCGCGCCTAGTATCCTTTTCCCGGGCATCAACCCAGTGCGCACCTGCCGCAGTCAGCTCCTTTTTCCAGAAGGGTGCACGGACCTTCAGAAAGTCCATGATGAAGGCACAGGCTTCAAAAGCCGCCTCCCGGTGAGCCGATGACACGAGCACCGCGACAATCTGCTCTCCGAGCTTCATCGGACCAATACGGTGAACGATCGTGACGGCATTCAGGGGCCAGCGCTTCGCAGCGTCCGCCGAGATGGTGTGAAGCGCTTTCTCCGTCATGCCCGGATAATGCTCAAGCTCAAGCCCGATGACCCCCTCGCGCTCCGAGAAGTCGCGCACCAGCCCGACAAAACTGGCGACGGCACCGATCACCGGCGCGTCGGCGTACATGTGCTGGTGCAGCGCACCGATATCGAAGTCTTCCTTCTGTACGCTTATCTGTACTTTCATGTGTGAATTCCGCATCATGGCTGCCTTGTCAGACCATACAATTCCAGGCCCTTTCACACAAGCAGGAACAGGAGTTCTTCATGTACATGGCCCTCAAGCATCTGCATATGCTGACTGCCTTCATCAGTATCGCCTTCTTCAGCATCCGGCTGTTCTGGCGATTTCAGGCGCCGGAAAAACTGCAACGCACGTGGGTTCGCATCCTGCCCCATGTGAATGATACGATTTTGCTGGCCGCTGCAATCGGCCTGACATTCGTGCTGGAGCAGTATCCTTTTCAGGTAGACTGGCTGACCGGCAAGGTGCTCGCACTTGCAGGATATATTGTGGCCGGCACCTTCGCGCTCAAGCGCGCCCGCACAAACCGGGGCGCGATCGTTTCTGCCGTGCTGGCTTATGCGTGCGTCGCCGTGATCCTGAAACTGGCCTTCACGAAGACGTTGCTATAACCGGGGCGCTCAGCCGATCGAGACCGGGCTTGCCATACCAGTAGCCATTGCATGAATCGGCATCGGCAACAACGGCTTCGCCCGCCAGCGCCCGCCGGAAGCGGCGCACCACATCGGCTGTTCCTTCGGGCTCCGGGCTGATCCGGATATGCGTTGCGCCGGCAGCCCGAATTTCCTGAACACGATCGGACAGGTCATACCGTTTGCCGGACTGCGTCTGAATGCCGTTGATGGTGAAGACCTGTTGCCGCTCTTGCGAGTAGACCTCCAGCCCGTTGGGATACTGAATGCACATGAAGCGGCAATCATCCTTGGGCAGCTTGTGATGTCGGGCGGTAAAGCAGCGGGCTGAATACGCCAGCGGCAGATACCCCCACGCGAAGACTTCGGTCTCCGGCAAGGACTGCAGGCGCTCCGACGCCTCGCGCAGGATGGCCGACAGTGCGTCACCGGAAAGCTCCACCGGCATCACCCACCGCGCGGCTCCGGAACGGGCAAGCAGCGCCAGCGAGCGGCCGTTGTAGGTGTTGATGGTCGGTCCTGCAACAAAGGGCACACCCGCTTCCGAAAGCAGGTATACGGCTGCCATGTCATTGGCTTCAATGCGGAACGGGCTGTCCTTGCACTGCTTGCGCAACTGCTTGAGGTCAGATTCGGCTGACAGCAGTGCGAGCGTGGAAAGCACCACCTCCTTCCCTGCATCACTGAGTGACCGACCTATCTCCAGCCAGTCCTCCAGCTTCATCTCGCGTCGCTTGGGACAGACCGTTTCACCCAGGTACACCACATCCACATCCCAACCGGCAACCTCGGTATAAAAATCAAATACCTGCTCTCGCGGCCAGAAGTAAAGGTTGGGGCCCAACGTCAGTTTCATGTTGCCTCCTACTGCCACGGCCTTGAGTACGCACCCAGCGTTGTCTGGGCACCTTCCGACACCTTGCCAAGCGCATCCAGCCACCGGGGCTTGACCCGAAAAGCATCCGGCGTGCGCGCATACAGATCCAGCGCCTGCCGCCAGACCCGCACCACCTGTTCGACATAGGCAGGACTGCGCTGCCGGCCTTCGATCTTGACCGCCTTGATGCCGATCGCGTCCAGCTGCGGGATCAGCTCAACCGTGTTCAGACTGGTCGGCTCTTCCAGTGCATGATAAAGCTTGCCATTCACGTAATACCGCCCTTTGCACAAGGTCGGATAACCCGCTTTTTCACCCGGGCCATACCGGTCAATCAGGACTTCGTTCAGTCGCGACTCCAGCCCGTTGGCCGTCTCCTCCCAGCGCACAAAGCTTGCCGGGGAGCAGGCGCCGCATGTGTTCGGGCTCTGGTCCGTCAGATAGGAGGAGAGGTAACAACGCCCTTCGGCCATGATGCAAAGCGAACCAAACGCAAAGACCTCAAGATCCACCGGGGAATGAGCGGCCACCTGCTCCACCTGCTTGAGTGACAGAACCCGGGGTAAAACTGCGCGACGGATATTGAAGTGGCGCTTGTAGAAATTCAATGACTCGTAGTTCGTGGAGGAGCCTTGCACAGACAGATGCAGTGCAATCTCGGGGTGGGCTTCAGCGGCATACTCGAGCACGCTCATGTCTGCGGCGATCAGTGCATCCACACCAAGTTCCGCAGCCTCATCCACAGCACGCTGCCAGCGCGACCATCCATCCGGGCGCGGGTACGTATTGATCGCCACAAAGACCTTGGTGCCCTTGTCTCGCGCATACTGGATGGCCTGCCGGGTCTTGTCACCCTCAAAGTTCAGCCCGGCGAAATGGCGAGCATTCGTATCGTTTCGGAAGCCTATGTAGACGGCATCGGCACCGTTATCCACGGCCGCTTTCAGAGCGGGGTAACTGCCCGCCGGACAGACGAGTTCCATGAACCCTCCTCAGTTATCGATTTCAGCCGCGCCTCAACCGCATTCATGACCGGCCACTTGTGTTCGCACCACATGGGGGCCAACAACAGATCCCGTCCGGCCGTGCCTGTCAGGCGCTGAAAGATCAGATCATCAGGTGCACGAAGAATGATCTCCGAGACCACCCGGACATAGTCGTCAAAGCCAATGGGCTGATAGTCGCCCCGCTTCCATTCACGCGCCAGCTGAGTGCCGCGCACCACGTGCAGTGGGTGGATCTTGATGGAGTCGGTTCCCAGTGCCATCACCCGGTCAAAGCTGATCAGAGTATCCTCAGGGGCTTCACCAGGCAGGCCGACAATCAGGTGCGTGCATAACTTCAGCCCAAACTTCCGTGCACGCTCGACCGCATCCTCATATTCGGCAAAACCGTGCCCCCGATTCACACGTGCAAGCGAATCGTCAAAGGTGCTCTGCAAACCCAGCTCAAGCCAGATCTCATGCCCCTGCGCCTGATAGCCGGCCAGCAGCGCCAGCACCTCATCCGGCACACAATCCGGCCGCGTTCCCACGCTCATGCCGATTACATCCGGATCCGAGAGGGTCATGTCATACAGCCGCCGAAGCGTCTCCACATCCGCATAGGTGTTGGTGTAGCTCTGGAAGTAGGCCAGAAACTTGCGCGCACGAAAGCGGCGAGTCAGCCGCTGCTTGTCCTTGGCAATCTGCCCGACGATATCCAGCTCCACACGACTGTTTGGACTGAACGTAGCGTTGTTGCAGAACGTGCAGCCCCCAATGCCCTTGGAGCCATCGCGGTTGGGGCAGGTCATGCCCGCGTGCAGCGAGATCTTGTGTACCCGCTCGCCAAATCGCTGGCGCATATAGCGGCCAAATGTCAGGTAGGGATATGCCATGCCGGGTTTGGTCAGTCGCCGGTGAGAGTAGCCCGACAGCCTACCAGAGGCGGAATCCGCCGGAATTGATGAAGGTCAATGCCTCCGCATGCGAATCCCACATACTAAGCGCCTGTGTTTGCCGCCAGGAGACCTGTGACGATGTTGCCATCCCCCCGTGCAGTACTGCCGAAGCTGCCGGCGCTGCTGGCCCGCCCAGCTGTAAAAGCTCCGTTCTTCCTGCAGAAAAAGGTTCTCTCAAAGACACTTGAACACGTGCTTCGTGACGCCCTGGAAAGTGGTGAGTGCCAGTTTCTGGCGGGACACTGGTTGCGTGTCTGTATCAGCGACATCGGGCTGGAATGGGATTTCACTCTGGGTGCAGACAACCACATACAGGTTGCGCGTCATCAGATCTGTGATGTGACCATTCGCGGGCAATTGAGAAGTTTTCTGCTGCTCGCCGCACGCAAGGAAGATCCGGACACTCTGTTTTTCCAGCGAGACCTGGTCATCGAAGGCGATACCGAGCTGGGTTTGCACACCAAAAACCTGCTCGACACCCTGGAGCTGGAAGCACTTCCTCCTGAACTGGTATTTCTGGTGCGCAGTGGCGCGGAATACGTCACGCTCTTCTCATGACTTTTTGACAATCAGTCGCTATGATGGGCCGCATGTAAAAATCATGGACAGGCCCATCACATGCTTCATGCACTGACAACCGCCTCGCTCAGGCGTCACTATCTGTTCAGCAAGCTCAGTGAAGATGAACTGAACCGCATTGGCGGGCATGCCCAGATTCTGGATCTGCAAGCCGGCGAGCAACTTTTCATGCAAGACACCGAGGCGCACCACTTCTATCAAGTGCACGCCGGGCAGATCAAGCTGTCTCGACTCAACCCGGATGGTAATGAGAAAGTCATCGAGATTCTCAACCCCGGCGAGACATTTGCCGAAGCCGTCATGTTCATGCAGATCAATCGCTATCCGGTGACCGCCACGGCTGTGCAACCTTCAACCGTCTATGCCTTCAAGAGCCAGGTCTTTCTGGACATCGTGCGGAACAACAATGATCTCTGCCTGCGACTGCTCGGTGACATGGCCATGCGCCTGCGGAGCCGGATGCACGAGATCGAACAACTGACCATGAAAAACGCCACCTACCGCGTGGTGCGCTACTTCATGCAGGAGCTGGAAAAAGCCGGTGACGAAGTTGATGAGCTGGAATTGAATATCCAGAAACAGCTGCTGGCATCCCGCCTTTCAATCAAGCCGGAAACGCTGTCACGCATTCTGGGCACCCTGCGGGATCAGGGGCTGATCCGTTCGCAGGGCAAAAAAATCACTCTCCTTGATCCGGAAGCACTGAGAGCCTACGAGTAGGTCTCAGAGCTTGTCCCCCTCATGATCCTGATGGGGCGGGTCCAGATCGCTCGGCGGCTGCACATAATAGCGATCCTGATCCACTTCCTTGACGTCTGGCTCCTGATAGGGGTTGCGCTGCCGCCCCTTCCACAGCCAGATTCCAAGCCCCACCACGACAAGCGCTGCAATGAACCATTGCATACCTGAATCCTCTTGATGTTCAACGGTATCAGTGTAGCGCGTCGCCACCCAAACGCCCTGTCAAAAATCAATTTTCCCGACAAAACCGTCTCAGAGCGTTTCTGACTCGGTCGCGGCCTTCGTCTCGGACGGCGTCACCTGAGGCATCAGCTGCTCGCGTATGGCCTGCTCAATTTCCTGCGCCACCTCGGGGTGCTCCTCCAGATAGCGCGCGGCATTGGCCTTGCCCTGCCCGATCTTGTCACCCTTGTAGCTGTACCAGGCACCCGCCTTGTCCACCAGCTTGAGCTGTACGCCCATGTCAAGGATTTCCCCCATCCGGTAGATACCCTTGCCATAGAGAATCTGGAATTCAGCCTGTTTGAATGGCGGCGAAACCTTGTTCTTGACCACCTTGACGCGGGTTTCGTTACCAATCACTTCATCCCCTTCCTTCACCGCACCCGTGCGCCGGATGTCCAGACGCACCGACGCATAAAACTTGAGCGCGTTTCCTCCGGTCGTAGTCTCGGGGTTACCAAACATGACACCGATCTTCATGCGGATCTGGTTGATGAACACCATCAGGCAGTTGGCCTGCTTGACGCTGGCCGTCAGCTTGCGCAATGCCTGGGACATGAGGCGAGCCTGCAATCCCACATGGGAATCTCCCATTTCGCCCTCAATCTCCGCCTTGGGCGTCAATGCCGCGACGGAGTCAATGATGATGACATCCACAGCGCCGGAACGCACCAGCATGTCGGCAATTTCCAGCGCCTGTTCACCGGTATCCGGCTGAGAAACCAGCAGGTCATCAATGTTGACGCCAAGCTTCTCCGCATAAATCGGGTCCAGCGCATGCTCCGCATCCACGAAGGCGCAGGTCTTGCCCTGCTTCTGAGCCTCCGCGATAACCTGCAGCGTCAGGGTCGTCTTGCCCGAGCTCTCGGGCCCGTAAATTTCAACAATGCGGCCGAAGGGCAGCCCGCCAATCCCAAGCGCCACGTCCAGCCCCAGAGACCCTGTCGATACCGACGGTATCATTTCCCGGGGTTGCTCACCCATGCGCATGACAGCGCCCTTGCCGAACTGGCGCTCGATCTGGGTCAATGCGGCACTCAGAGCCTTCTTGCGGTTGTCATCCATTGTGTTCTGCCTCTCACATTCATTTTACTGTATATCTGAACAGCATTATTTCACAACTGTCGGCGCTTGCCAATCCGCAATCGCCGTCAGGCCCCCTCCCAGGCTTCCACGCGGTGCAACAGTCCTGTGAGAGCGTTCATGACCGCCTGCTCCCGGATGGCCAGCCGATCCCCGTCAAACAGAAAGCACTCCGCGTCCACTTCACCGCGAACGGCCCAGGCGATCCAGACGGTCCCCACCGGCTTGCCCGGTACCGCCCCACCCGGCCCGGCAATCCCGGATGTGGCGACGCCCACATCCACGCCCGTCAGGCGCCTGACAGCATCCGCCATATGGCGCACGACAGGCTCGCTGACGGCGCCTTCAGCTGCCAGCATTTCAGGTGGAACATCCAGCAAGGACTGCTTCAGGTGATTGCTGTAAACCACCACACCGCCCTCGAACCAGTCCGAGCTGCCCGGCAAATCGGTGAGCGCCTGCGCCACGCCGCCTCCCGTGCAGGACTCGGCCGTACTCACACGCCAACCACGCTCCACCAGCACCCGCCCTGTCTTGATCAGCAAATCCCGCATATCTTCACTCCTGACTCGCACTGACAACGACCGCCACTATAGCGCCGGCAAGTTACCTTTATCAATGACGGCCCATCCGATAAAATCGCGGCTTCAGTCTCGTCACCCACTTCAAGCGAATCAATCAGCTCATGAGTCAATCAGACGCTCCCGGCCACACCCCCATGATGCAGCAGTATCTGGCGATCAAGGCGGACTATCCGCGCCAGCTGGTCTTCTACCGCATGGGCGACTTCTATGAACTGTTCTACGAAGATGCCAAGCGTGCTGCAGACCTGCTTGATATCACGCTGACCGCACGCGGCCAGTCTGCCGGCAAGCCCATCCCCATGGCAGGCGTGCCCTATCATGCGGCTGAAAGCTATATTGCCCGGCTGGTCAAACTGGGCGAATCGGTGGTCATTTGCGAACAGGTGGGGGATCCGGCGACCAGCAAGGGGCCGGTTGAGCGGAAGGTGGTGCGTATTATCACGCCCGGCACACTCTGTGAAGATGCCTATCTGGATGAACGGCAGGACAATCTGCTGGTCGCTGTCAATACCGCCTCCCAGGGGTTCGGGCTGGCCGTCATGGACATTTCGGCAGGGCGCTTCGTCATTCAGCAGCTCCGTGACCGTGACGAGCTCATGGCCGAGTTGCAGCGGCTGCGGCCCGCAGAGTTGCTGATCAGCGACGATGCGGACTGGGCCGATGCCTTGGCGGATGCCTGTGCCCTGACACGCCAGCCGGACTGGTACTTCGATCGGGAGACCGGTCACCGACTGCTGTGCGAGCAACTGGGGACGCATGATCTCGCCGGCTTTGACTGCGAGGACGCGCCTCTGGCCATAGGTGCCGCGGGCTGCCTGATCCAGTATGCCCGAGAGACCCAGCAGAACGAGCTGCCTCACATCCAGTCCCTGACCCGGGAACGCTCGGAAGATGCGATCATCATTGACGCTGCAACCCGGCGCAATCTGGAGATCGATGTCAACCTGCGCGGGGATACCCGCTTTACGCTGGCCTGGGTCATGGACAAGACTGCAACCGCCATGGGCAGCCGACTGCTCAAGCGCTGGCTCAATCGCCCGCTGCGTGATCGGGAGGCCGTCATGGCGCGGCAGAACTGCGTCACCTACCTCGCCGAGCAAGCCCTTGACGACCCGATTCATCAGCATCTGCGACAGGTGGGCGACATTGAGCGCATTCTGTCACGCGTAGGGCTGGGCTCAGCCCGTCCACGCGATCTTTCAAGGCTGAGGGAGGCCTTGTCCGTGCTGCCGGCCCTGCAATCGGAGCTGGAAGGGCATGATGAGCCCATGCTCCGGAAGCTTGCCCGTGAATCCGGCACCTTCCCCGAACTGGTCGACCTGCTGACCCGGGCCATCATCGACAACCCTCCGGTCACGATACGGGAT
>RFIV01000008.1 GCA_003695085.1 Gammaproteobacteria bacterium | reverse complement strand
GCCTTGGCCTTCTTCCTGGGAATGTGTACCTTCCTGGCACTGTCCAAGAAGATGGAAGCGGCTATCGGCCTCGGGATTGCGGTGATTGTAGTGCTGGCCATTACCACCCCGCTGAACAACCTCGTCTACAATGGCGTGTTGCGTGAAGGGGCTTTAGCCTGGGCCGGTCTTCCGAACGTGGATCTGAGCTTCTTGGGCTATCTGAGCTACATCGGTGTGATTGCCGCCGCGGTACAGATTCTGGAGATGTTCCTGGACCGCTATGTCCCGTCTCTCTACAACGCGCTTGGGGTGTTCTTGCCTCTGATCACGGTAAACTGCGCCATCATGGGGGCTGCGCTGTTCATGGTGGAGCGAGACTACACCTTCGGTGAGAGTGTCGTGTTTGGTGCAGGTGCCGGAACGGGCTGGGCACTGGCCATCATCGTGCTGGCAGGGGTGCGCGAAAAGCTCAAGTACAGCGATGTACCGGAAGGGCTGCGGGGTCTGGGCATCACCTTTATCACGGTCGGGCTGATGTCTCTGGGCTTCATGTCGTTCTCCGGTATTTCCCTTTAAGGCGCCGAACAGGAGAGGTAATGCATGGCTACTGAAATGATACTCGGCGTCGTGATGTTTGCCGTCATTGTGCTTGCACTGGTGGCGGTCATCCTGGCGGCGCGAGCCAAACTGGTCAACACTGGTGACGTCGTCATCGAAATCGATGTCGATGGCGAGAAGAAGAAAGAAATCTCAACACCTGCGGGTGGCAAGCTGCTGCAGACACTGGCCTCCGAAGGCCTGTTCCTGCCGTCTGCCTGTGGGGGCGGTGGCAGTTGTGCTCAGTGCAAGTGCAAGGTGCTGGAGGGGGGTGGCTCCATGCTGCCGACCGAAAAGGCGCACTTTACCAATCGCGAGGAGCGAGAAGGCTGGAGATTGTCCTGTCAGGTACCGGTCAAACAGAACATGAAGATCGAAGTACCGGAGGAGGTCTTTGGTGTGAGGAAGTGGGAATGCGAAGTGGTGTCCAACCACAACGTGGCCACTTTCATCAAGGAGCTGGTGCTCAAGTTGCCGGAAGGCGAAGAAGTGGACTTCAAGGCTGGCGGTTACGTACAGCTTGAAGCGCCGCCTTATCATGTCAAGTTCCGCGACTTCGTGATCGAGGAGGAGTATCACCCGGATTGGGACAAGTTCGACATCTGGAAGTACGAATCCGTTGTCAAGGAGCCGATCATCCGGGCCTACTCAATGGCCAACTTCCCGCTGGAAAAAGGCCTGCTCAAGTTCAACATCCGGATCGCAACGCCGCCGCCTGGTACCAACTTCCCGCCGGGGCAGATGTCATCCTATGTCTTCTCCCTGAAGCCGGGTGACAAGATTACAGTATACGGTCCGTTCGGTGAGTTCTTCGTCAAGGATACCGACGCAGAGAAGATCTGGGTAGGTGGTGGCGCCGGTATGGCACCTCTGCGCTCGCAGATTTTCGATCAGCTCATTCGCAAGGGCTACAAGGGCAAGATGTCCTATTGGTATGGCGCCCGTTCCAAGCGCGAAATGTTCTACGTGGAAGATTTCAACAAGCTGGCTGCGGAGCACGAGAACTTCGAATGGCATATTGCCCTGTCCGATCCGATGCCGGAGGACAACTGGGATGGATACACCGGGTTCATCCACAATGTGCTGTACGAAAACTACCTGAAGGATCACCCGGCACCCGAGGACTGTGAGTTCTACATGTGTGGACCGCCCATGATGACGGCAGCCGTGATCAAGATGCTCAAGGACCTGGGTGTCGAGGACGAAAACATTCTGCTGGATGACTTTGGCGGCTGATAGTCAAAGCACATGAGCAGAGCCTGGATAAGGCCCGTCATTGCCGTACTCTGGATGAGTATGCTCGCAATGGCGGGCTGTTCTTCGTCAGAAAGCCTGTCCATGACACAAGGGCAGGTCATGGGTACGACGTACCATGTCAAATGGGTGCCGGTGTCGGGTGTGGACGATCAGGCGCTGGCCGATGCGGTCTTCGAGGCGCTGCGTGAGGTAGACGATCTGATGTCGACCTATGCGTCGGAGTCGGATGTCAGTCGATTGAATCGGGCGCCATTGGGGCAGTGGGTTCCGGTATCGGACAAGACTCTGGACGTGGCCCGCTTGTCGCGTCATTTGTGGGAAAAAACCGGTGGTGCTTTTGACCCGACTGTCGGCAAGCTGGTGAATGTCTGGGGGTTTGGCCCGGACAAGAGCCGGGTAGGACAGGTGCCTGATGAAGCACTGATCGAAGCGCTGAAAAATGACCTGGGGTATGACAAGCTGCGCATCAGGGACAAACCGCCAGCCTTGGCGCGTGATACCGAGTTGTATCTCGACTTTTCTGCCGTGGCCAAGGGATACGGTGTGGACCGTGCTGCGGAAGTCCTGGAGCGGCACGGCGTCCACAATTACCTGGTTGAAGTAGGCGGCGAGGTGCGTGTCAAGGGAATGAAAGCAAAGGGCAAGCCGTGGCAACTGGCGATTGAGGCGCCGGTGGAACAGGGGCGTGTGCCGCGCAGAATTGTCGGGCTGACAGATGCTGCGGTGGCGACCTCGGGAAGTTACCGCAACTTTTTTGACAAGGATGGCAAGCGATACTCACACACCATTGATCCGCGCAGCGGACGCCCGGTGGAGCATACGCTGGCATCGGTGACGGTGGTATCCAGCTCAGTCGCCTTTGCCGACGGCCTGGCCACGGCAATGATGGTGCTGGGGCCGGAACAGGGATACGATCTGGCGGTCAAAGAGGGGTGGGCTGTGTATTTCATCATCAGCGGGCCGGATGGTTTTGTGGATCTGAGCACGCCGGTATTTGACAGGGTTGCCAAGACAGGAGTTTATCCATGAGTACGTTTTTACTGGTTGCCGGATTTTTTATCGTTGTGATTTTGGCCATGTCCGTGGGCGTGATCATGGGGCGCAAACCGATCAGTGGATCCTGTGGTGGCATGTCCGCCCTGGGCATGGACGTCGCGTGCGACATCTGTGGTGGCGACAAGAACAAATGCGAAAAAGAAAAAGACAAGATCACTCAGTCGGAAGCAGACACATCGTTGGCGCATGATGCAATGAAGGACGGGAAGTAAGCATTTAACCATCCGGAGAGAGTGAATGGCGGAATACCATTACGATGTGGTCGTGATCGGTGCCGGCCCCGCGGGAGAAGGGGCGGCCATGCAGGCGACCAAGGCCGGCAAGCGGGTTGCCGTGATCGAGGAAAAGCCTCAGGTGGGTGGCAACTGCGCACACCTGGGCACGATTCCTTCCAAGGCCTTGCGACACGCCGTAAAACAGGTCATCGATTTCAATACCAATACCATGTTCCGGGATATTGGTGAGCCCAAGTGGTTCTCCTTCCCGCGTGTGTTGCGCACGGCCGAAAAGGTCATTGCCAAGCAAGTGAAATTGCGTACACGCTTTTATGCTCGCAATCGAGTGGACCTCTTTCGTGGGCGTGCTCACTTTCTGGACAGTCACCGGGTCGAAGTGCTGAGTGGGACGGCGGCCAAGGATGTGCTGCATGCACAGAAGTTCGTGATCGCAACCGGGTCGCGACCGTATGCCCCGGAGGACATCGATTTCAGTCATCACAGGATTTACAACTCGGATACGATTCTCAAGCTCAGTCACACGCCGCGCACACTCATCGTATATGGCGCCGGTGTCATCGGGTGCGAGTATGCCTCGATATTCTGCGGCCTGGGCGTCAAGGTGGATCTCATCAATCCCGGCGAGCGCTTGTTGAACTTTCTGGACGATGAAATCTCCGATGCACTGAGCTATCACCTGCGCGATAACGGTGTATTGATCCGGCACAATGAATGCTATGAGTCCGTCAAGGGCGACGATCGCGGGGTGGTTGTCACGCTCAAGTCCGGCAAGCGCCTGCGAGCAGACGCATTCCTCTGGTGCAACGGCCGGACAGGTAATACCGACCGGCTGGGACTGGAGAATATCGGTCTGGAAGCCAACGGCCGGGGGCAGCTGGAGGTGGATGATCATTACCGGACGGCGGTGCCCAACATCTATGCCGTGGGCGATGTGATCGGCTGGCCGAGTCTTGCCAGCGCGGCCTATGATCAGGGCCGCTCAGCAGCCAAGGATCTGACCGAAGTCGGGGAATTCAGGTTTGTCGATGACGTACCGACCGGCATCTATACCATTCCGGAGATCAGCTCCGTGGGCAAGACCGAACGGGAGCTGACTCAGGCCTGTGTGCCCTATGAAGTGGGAGAGGCCTTTTTCAAGGATCTGGCGCGCGCACAGATTACGGGTGAAACGGTAGGCATGCTGAAAATTCTGTTTCACCGGGATACGCGCGCCATTCTTGGCATCCACTGCTTCGGGGACCAGGCGTCTGAAATTGTGCACATTGGACAGGCCATCATGAATCAGCCTGAAGGCCACAATACCCTGGACTATTTCGTCAACACGACGTTCAACTACCCCACCATGGCGGAAGCTTACCGTGTGGCTGCCCTGAATGGCCTGAGTCGCATTTTCTAGGGCGCACAACGTGCTGCCGACTGCCCGGTCACGACTTTGAGCATGTGGCTTGGGTAGTCGGTGATCAGACTGTCGACCCCCAGCTGTGCCATTCTCAACGCTGTATGCACGTCGTTTACCGTCCAGACTGATACTTCTCGCCCCAGCTCATGGGCACGGACGACACGCTGTTGCGTTACCAGGCTCTTGCTGAGCACGAAGATATCTGCCCCCGTGCGGCGCAGCTTGTCCAGCGGCCGCTGCCAGGCATACTCCACGACGACGCCGGTGCGGATATGCGGGTGCTCATGCTTGAAGGTGGTAATCCAGTCGAAGGCACCGGAAGTGACGGCGCAACGCTCTCTTTCACGGCCGGCCAGCAGCCGCGTGAGCGCCTTCGATATCTGCTGAAGTTGCCGACTTCCCGTGTCCTTGACCTCCAGTTGGAAGCTTTCGACCTCTGGCAGAGCCTCGAGCACGGACTCGAGTTTGGGGACACCGATTCGATCAGGCCAGGGCGGTGTGTTGAAGCGGGCGTCCAGCCCGGCCAATACCGTTGCATCATGGTGGTGTGTGCGACCCTTGTGGCCGGTGGTTCGCCTGAGCGTCAGGTCGTGGTGAACGACCAGATGGCCATCCTGACTGATCTGGACATCGAGCTCGAAATGTCGGATGCCATGCTCATAAGCATGGAGAAAGCCTTCAAGTGTATTTTCGGGGACTTCGCCTCTGGCCCCCCTGTGACCGATGACAATCACGCGCTGATGTCCCCGCGATTCCAGAGTTCGACCCGTTTGGCATACATTTCACGCGTGAGTTGTATATCTTCGATATACCGCTCAAGCTCGGAGAGCAGCAAAGCTTGCGGGCCATCCACGAGCGCTTTCTCGGGGTGTGGGTGGAAGTCCACGAGCACCATGTTGGCACCGGCGACAATGCCCTGCGCCGTCACGTGGGCCACGTCGAGAATCCCGTCCGGGCAACGGTCGCGGCTGCCGACTGAATGGGAGGGGTCAATGCACACAGGCATGCGGGTCAGCCGCTTGACGACAGGCACATGGGCAAAGTCCACCATGTTGCGATGTGGCTTGCCACCGTCGGTCTTCATCCCGCGCAGGCAGAATATCACGTTGGAATTGCCCTCGCTTGCCAGATACTCCGCAGCATTCAGAGACTCCATCAGCGTGATGCCGAAACCGCGCTTGAGCAGCACCGGATAGGTTCTCTGTCTGCCAACAGCCTTGAGCAACTCAAAATTCTGCGTGTTGCGGGTGCCGATCTGAAGCATCACACCCGTGGGGCGGCCGGTGCGTTCCAGTGCTTCATTGATTTCTTCCACATGGGATTCATGGGTGACTTCCATGGCGATGACCCGGATGCCGTATTTGCCAGCCAGGTCAAACACCCATGGCAGGCAGCTTTTCCCGTGACCCTGAAAGGCATAGGGACTGGTGCGTGGCTTGTACGCGCCCATGCGGGTGCAGACCTGTCCGTTGCGCTGAAGTACGCGCATCATTTGCTCTACATGATCCGGGTTGTCCACGGCGCACAGGCCGGCAAACAGGTGAAAGGTATCCTGGTCAAAGTGCAGGCCCTGGTAGTCAAAGCCCGACGCCCGGTTGGCGTCCTTGTGCCGACCGAGGATTCGGAATTCGTCCGAGATGCGGATCACTCGCTCAACCACTTCGAAGGATTCGATTTCATCCTTGTTGAGTGCGGATGTATTGCCAATGAGATAAATCTCGGTGAGCCGCTGTTCGGAGCCTTGCACATCGTGTATGCGATGCTCGACACCCGGCAGTTTGTTCAGATACTGGATCAGTTGTTGGTAAGGTGCGCTGGTTTGATCCGTGTTCGCGTGTAGAATAAGCAGCATGAGAAAGCGTCCTGTTCCGGTTCTGTCCCGCATGCGCCGCCCGTGGCTGATCCAGGGTCTGGTAGCGTGCGTGTGTCTGGCCGTCATTTTGGCGCAGCCCGACTGCAGAGTAAACTCCGTGCAGGCCGATCCTGTGTGGCAACTGTGCGCCATGCAGGCGGATGGGGCCCAGGGCAAACAGGGCGCCCCCGATGTCTGCGTACATTGCCTGCAGTGTTGTCATTCTCAAGCTGCCATTCCCGCATCGGGCTACGGAAAAATTGCTGCAGTCACGCCCACCAACACCTTGCCGGGGTGGGCCGGTGCGCCCGTACCTCGCCCACATCGGCCCAGTGCACGTGATCCGCCCTTGCGGGGCTGATTTTCCGTCCTCTTTTATTGAATGAGTTTTCCGGCATCGCTTATGGGCGCTGGCCGGTGTATGTCTTGACATTTTTCAGAAGGAAATTCACATGACCAGATGGTTGGGGATCGTATTGTTGGCTCTCGGGAGTCAGATGGCGTGGGCTGAGCTTCAGGTTCGGGTGGAACAGGCCTGGATCAAGTTGCCGCTCCCGGGGAAGGCGATGACTGCGGCGTATATGGTGCTGCACAACACGGGGGTGGACCCCGTGACATTGACAGGTGCCCGGTGGGAGGGTGCGAAAAAAATTGAGTTGCATACCATGGCCATGAAGAATGGCGTCATGCATATGCGTCCCATTGAGGGCGGGGTGCAGCTGGTGCCCGGGGGCAAGCATGCGTTCAGGCCCGGCGGAGATCATCTCATGATCTTCGGGCTCAAGGCTCACCCAACAATGACAGACGCCGTGATCACGCTGACGTTTGACGGTGGGGAGTCACTGAAGGTGGCTTTCCCGTGGCGGAAGCCAGACGACGTACCGTCACATTCGGGCATGCATCACTGATGCGAGTTGCCTGATGAGTGTCTGCTCTGGCGGTCGGCCCAGTCCTTGCGGATCTTGCGCCGCCAGAGCCATTCCACCAACAGGTAAGCAACGCTCCCGAACAGCAATCCGAGCACAGCAGAACCGAAGTACAGGGGAATGCCGACCTCGGCCAGGTTGTGTGACAGCCACTCCCAGCTCAGTTCAAAACTGTAATCCTGCGTATCGGTACCCAGAATCCAGGCGCCAAACAGATAGTTGAAATAGAAGATGGGGGGCATGGTCAAGGGGTTGGAGATCCAGACCAGCGCCACCGACAATGGCAGATTGGCGTTGAAGCGCAGCGCACAGAATGCGGCAGCAACCATCTGGAAGGGCATGGGAATGAATGCCCAGAACAGGCCTATCATCATGGCACGGCGAACGGAGTGGCGATTGATATGCCACAGGTTCGGTTCGTGAAGTACCTCTCCGAGAAAATGCAGGGATTTGATATCCTTGATCTTGTTCGGATCGGGCAGATATTTCTTGATCAGATTCTTGGGCATACGGGGCCGCGACCGCAGGATGCGAGAGCGCTAGTGTAGTGTGTCTTTGGCAAGAATTAAATAGCCTCGACTTCACCCGGGGGGACAGGGATGTGGGCTTGGGTTGCCGGAATCGTGCTGGGCGAGCATGTGACCGGATTGCAGGGTGCCTGGCTGGGCGTGGCCTTGCTTTGGCGCGGTTTGCCGTTTCGCCGTGCGGTGTTCTGTTTGACAACCGGTGCGCTCATGGGTGGCGTGGTGCAGACTTACTATACTGCGTTTGCGCTGCCAACCGAGGCCTATCAAGCTCATTACCGTCTGGCGTTTACCGGTTGCCAAAATTGGGAGTCGCCCGCGCATGGAGGCCTGGCCGGGCGAGCCTGCACGCTGTCCGAATCCCCCTGGCCTGCGTGGGAAGGGGTACGGCTGGATCTGTTTTGCAACCGGTGCAGGCAAGATACGGTCCCCTCGGGTGGATTTGTGGCAGAAGCCAGGCTCAAGCCCGTTCCATACTGGCGAAATCAGGGCAGTTATTCGGTTCCGGTGCAATGGCGAAGCCCTGCCCGGCGTGCAAAGGTTATCGTCCGCACGTTATATTTCGGGCAAGGCGAGCCCCTGCCCGAACCCTTCCGGCCGGCCCGGGGCCGGGCGCACGAACCCTCCATCTCTGCGCTGACGCTCGGGCGTACCCGGGATCTGTCGCCTGAGCAGTGGCAGATATTGGCGGATAGCGGCTTAATGCATTTGCTTGTGGTGTCGGGCCTGCATGTCGGCGCCTTGCTCGGTGCCTGGGCCTGGGCCATGAATTATCTCAGGCGGCGGCTGGGCCTGGGTGAGCGTCAGTGGCGTTTACCGCTGCTGGTGAGCAGTACCGTTCTGTTGGGCGCCTATGTTGTGCTGACAGGGGCAGGCATACCCGTGATGCGCGCTGCGTTCATGGGCCTGGCTGGGCTGGTCGTATGGGTATTCCGGCTCTGGCAGCGTCCCTATGATCTGCTTCTGGCGG
>RFIV01000078.1 GCA_003695085.1 Gammaproteobacteria bacterium | reverse complement strand
TCCCATGCGGCGCTCTACATCGGTCGTCTGCATGACGTCCATAACCCCTTTTCAAGGCGCCGTATCCAGAGCTGGTATGACGGCCAGCCCGATGTACAGCTCATTATCGAGAGTGAGCTGGGTCGGGGAACGGTTGTCCGCCCCCTTCATGCGTACGAGCGTGATCATATCCGGCTCTCCCGCCCCCGCGAGCTGAACTGGCACGATGCCCAGAAAGTCATTGACTACGCAGTCAGCCAGCTGGGCACCGACTACAATGTCCGCCAGATTGTCGACCTGTTCAGATTTCTCATGCCGTGGGCCATCCTCCCGCGACGCTGGCGCAGTACCCTGTTCAATTATCGGCCCGGTGCCATGACCAAAACGGTCTGCTCCACCATGATTGCGGAAGCGTTTGCCCAGATTCAGTACCCGATCCTGCCGCTGGTGAAGAAGGTGTCAGAAACAGGTGAAATCCGCCTGTTCCGGCGCAACCCCAAACTGTGCGTTCCCAGTGACTTCGACTACTCCCCCTATTTCGATGTCATCAAGTACCCTTACATCGACTTTTCCCACAGCAAGATGCGCTACCGTCTCCTTCCCTGGTCAGGCAAGCCGGGTGGCCTGACCGCTGAAGAAAACGGCTTCTACCTGGAAGAATCTGATCTGGATCCCAGTCGTTTCGAATGAGTCGTTCCGTAAATGACCGCAATTCAGTTGCAAATACCCCAACGGCTTTGCACAATGCGCTCATTACAAAAGATAACATTCGGGACGCTGTAAACAGGACGGACACATGTCACTCAGATCACGCATCAAATCCTGGCTGGTGCCACCCAGCCTGGACAAGCAGCTGGACACCACCGAAAAACCCGTGGGCGAAATGGGCTACGATCCCTGGGGCTTCAATGTTGAAACCTACAAGATTGCCGCAGCCCTGTTCAAGCCTTTCTACGAGAAGTACTTCCGAACGGTCGTTCACGGCATCGAAAACGTCCCTGCAGACGGCCCGGTGCTTCTGATTGCCAACCACAGCGGCCAACTGCCCATCGACGGCCTGCTGATCGGCTACGCGCTGGCCACGCGCCCCGAACGGCCCAGAGCCGCCCGGGCGATGATAGAACGTTTCTTCCCCACTGTTCCCTGGCTGGGAAACCTGCTCAACCAATGTGGTGCAGTGCTGGGCGACCCGGTGAACTGCGCCAAGATGCTGCAGCGGGGTGAGGCGATCATTGTTTTTCCGGAAGGCATCCGCGGCTCCGGCAAACTGTACAAGGATCGCTACCAGCTCAAACGCTTTGGTCATGGCTTCATGCATCTGGCCATTCAGCACAACACCCCGATCGTACCCGTGGGAGTCGTGGGCTGCGAAGAAACCATTCCGGCCATCGGCAATATCAAGCCCCTGGCCCGTATGCTGGGTGTGCCCTATGTGCCGGTCGCCCTGCCAGCCGTATTGCCGGCCAGGGTTATTCTGAATTTTGGTGAGCCCATGCGATTTGAAGGCGAGGATCTGCCCGAGGAGCAGGTGGCGGACTATGTCGCCCAGGTCAAGAGCGAGATCAGCCGCCTGATTGACAAGGGACTGGCCGAGCGGGAGGGTATTTTCTGATGGCTCGCAAACCAACCACCGCCCCCCGAGCTCGCAAACCCATACTGGTCACCGGAGCAGCCGGTGCACTGGCGCAAAAGGTCATCCTCCTGTTGCAGGAAAAGGGCTACCCGGTTGTAGCCGTGGACTTTCGTGAACAGGTCTACCTGGGCGAGGATATCCCCAGCTACCGGATAGACGCCAACAAGCGTGGTTTCGAAGACATTTTCCGCAATCACCATCCCGGGGGCATCGTGCACCTCGGACGAATCATGTCGAGTCAGAGCAATCGCAGCAGCCGATACAACATGAACGTATTGGGCACGCAGCGCCTGCTGGATCTGGGGCACAAGTACGGCGTATCGCGCACGCTGATACTGTCCACGTATCACGTTTATGGTGCTCACGCGTACAACCCGGCCCTGATGGACGAATCTTCGCCACTGAAAGCAGCAGAACTGACCATGGATCTGGTCGATTCCGTGGAGCTTGAAAATCTGGCCAGTATCAACTTCTGGCGCTATCCGAAGCTGAATATCACGGTCCTGCGGCCATGCAACATCGTGGGTCCAGGCGTCAAGAACACCATGTCTTCACTACTGGGATCGCACTACGCACCGGTGCTCGCCGGCTTTTCCCCCATGATGCAGTTCATTCACATCGAGGATATGGCCCAGGCGGTTGTCACCGCCTTCGAGAAAAACAAGAAGGGCATCTACAATGTTGCGCCGGACGACTGTGTCGCCTACCAGGAAGCCCTGCTTCAGGCGGGCTGCATGCGTATCCCCATACCCGGCGTCCCGCCCGTCCTGCCGCGCACGCTGGCGAGAATTCTCGGGCTCAAGTCCTTCCCCCCCTACCTGATCAATTACTTCAAGTATCCGGTTGTCATTGACGGCAGTCGCTTCCGCGAAACGTTCGGCTTCCGCTGCCATTACAATCTCGGGGAAATCTTCCGCTACTACCGCAGCCAGAAAAACTGACTGGCAGATCGGGTATCCCATCTATACTGCAGTATATGGATAGAGGGGGTGCCCGATCATGTGGTTCAACAATCTCATCTGCCTGACGTATGGTCTGCCAGTGCTCGACTGCCAGGCAGAGTCCGTCCTGCGCCGCCGTCATCCCGCCTACCGTCGTCGACTAAAGCTTCTGTGCAAAGTCTGGTGCGGCGCTCTTTCCGGCATGCTGCTGTTTCCCGATCCGGCCTGGGGGCTTTCGGTTTTCATGTTTACAGCCTTTGTTTCCTTCAGCATACTGGATGAATCTGTCTCTTCCTGAACAGGAGCGAGTCGTCAGGGATGTTGAAGACACATGAGTATTCCGTTTGGTGCTGTTAGTCATCTGCTGGGCACCCTTGCCTATCTGATACTGGCCATTTTCTTTATTCGCAGCCGGTACGCGCGACATACCGATCACGCTCTCATTACCGCCTGCACACTCACAGCAATATGGTCGCTGCTCATCGCCCTGCAGCAAATAGGGCTGGCCATTCCCTTTGAAGCCCGCTACAGCCTGGAAGTGATCCATAACGCCGCCTGGATGCGTGTGCTTTTCAGCCTGCTCGGCATACGGGTGCGGGACCTGAGCCAGCAATCCGGTGCTCGCCGCCAGCTGGCATTGGGTGTGTACGGTCTCATACTGGTAATGCTTGCCGCCGGCGCACTGCGAGCCTATGGCTCGGCGTCCCACTACATCAGTGCTCAGCTGCTTATCGTCTGCCACCTGGCGCTCTCGTTGATGGGGTTGATTCTTCTGGAACAGGTCTGGACCAACGTCCGGGGATTCAATCGCTCGGGCACCAAATTCCTGGGGATTGCGCTGGCCGGCTTCTTTATCTACGACGGCGCGCTCTATACCGACGCCATGATGCAAAACGCCATCTCGCCTGTTCTGTGGGATGCGCGTGGCGCTATCCATGCCCTGCTCTCTCCCCTGATCGGGCTGACGCTGATCAATGCCAAACGCCAGCCACTGGGCGTTCAGATTTCAAGGGAGTTTGTGTTCCGGGGTACAGTCATGGTGCTCGCCGGTCTTTATCTGATCTTCGTCGCACTGGCCGCCTGGCTGGTTCAGGCTTACGGCACAGGCTGGTCGGATACCGCGGCCGTGTTCATCATGGCCATCGCCACAGTCGCACTGCTTCTTGTTGCCACCTCCGCGCGCATGCGAGCAAGAATACAGATTTTCCTTGGCAAGCACTTTTTCGATTACAAGTATGACTACCGGGATGAATGGCTGAAAGCCACAAGGCAACTTTCACTGGTCGAAGAAGACATGGACAGCGCCGTGATCAACGTGCTGGCGCAAACTGTTTCAAGCCCGGGCGGCATGCTCTGGCTGATGAACGAAAAAGGGCACTTCGATGCCCGCCGCGCGGTCAACCAGCCCCTGCCACGACATGGCACCATTGATGCTGACGCAGATATTCTCGTGTACTTTCAGGAGCGTGACTGGATCGTGAACCTGGAAGAATACGAGCATGATCCCACCCGCTACCATCTGATGGAAATCCCCGAACCCATCTGGGCCTCGCAGGACCCGTGGCTCATCATACCGCTTCACACGCCTGAAGGCCTCATTGGTCTGGTCGTGCTTCAAAAACCAATCGTTGAACAAGCGCTCAACTGGGAAAACTATGACCTGCTGAGAATCGTCGCGCGTCAGGCCACCAGCTACCTTGCTCTTTACAATGCACAACAGGCCCTGACGTCAGCGCGCCAGTTCGAAGCGGTATCCCAGGCGTCTGCCTTTCTGGTTCACGACCTCAAAACCATCATTGCCCAACTGTCTCTACTGTTGAAAAACGCAGAGCGACACAAGAGCAATCCGGCCTTCATCGATGACATGCTCAAGACCACCTCGCACGCGGTACAAAAAATGTCCCGGATCGTCGAGCAAGTCCGCAAACCTGTACAACAGGAGCACCGCCGGGAGGTGGACATCATCCGGATTTTGCGAGAGGCCGTCACAGAAGCCGCCAAGCGTCAGCCTGCTCCGGAGCTCTCGGGTGAACTTCGCCCCGCGTTAACCGTCGCCGACGCTGGACAGCTCAAGTCGGTGTTCACCCATATTATTACCAATGCGCAGGATGCCACCCCCAAGGATGGTGAAATACAGGTGTCGGTCAAACAAAGCCCGGGTTGGGTCGTGGTCTTCATACAGGATAATGGCAAGGGCATGGATCCGGACTTTGTCCAGAACGAACTGTTCCGACCCTTTGCCAGTACAAAGGGCGTATCCGGAATGGGCATTGGCGTTTACCAGAGCAAGGCGTTTCTGAGTCGCATGGGCGGTGACATGGAAGTGTCGAGCGAAGTGGGCGTCGGCAGCATTTTTACGCTCAAGATCCCTACCCGCAGTCGTTTGGCTCATCAAGCATCCCCTCAAACGGACAGCGCAGGTGTCAAATATTGACATATCGCAGTCGAAAATCTTTCCGCATTTGACACATGCTGTTACACTGAAGCAATAAATGGTTACAGTCATCAGGGATGCAGCCGTGAACAAGAAACTCCTGATCGTCGAGGATGACGAAGGGCTTCAAAGCCAAATGCGCTGGTGCTTCGATGAGATCGATGTCGAAGTGGCGGAAGACCGGGACAGCGCACTTTCTCTGCTACGACGCACTGAACCTCAGGTCGTCACGCTTGACCTCGGACTGCCCCCGGATCCGGGCGGCGCCACCGAAGGCTTCAAACTGCTTCAGGATATTCTTGCCCTCGCCCCCCGGACAAAAGTCATCGTGGTTACCGGCCGGGAAGAAAGAGACTACGCCGTCAAGGCAGTGGGCATGGGCGCATGTGACTTCTACCAAAAGCCCGTGGACGCGGAAATCCTCAATTTCGTTGTCAACCGGGCCTTTCGACTCTTCGAGCTGGAACAGAAGAATGACGAACTGGAGGATCGCTGCTCCAACACCTCGATCAAGGG
>RFIV01000077.1 GCA_003695085.1 Gammaproteobacteria bacterium | reverse complement strand
TGTGAATGAAGGTTGTACACCGGTTGAACAAACAGATCGCCCATATCCACAGCCACGACATCCGCCAACTTGCCCACTTCAAGAGAGCCGATCCGGTCCGCCATGCCAAGTGCCTTCGCCCCGCCCAGGGTGGCCATTTCAAGGGCCTGCCAAGCATTCACTGCCGCTGCATCGTTGGCCTGGACCTTGGCGATCAGGGCTGCAGTCTGCATTTCCCCGAACATGTCCAGATCATTATTGGACGCGGCGCCGTCGGTGCCCAGCGCCAAATTGACGCCGTTCTCCAGCAGGGTGTTGACCGGACAGATGCCACTGGCCAGCTTCAGGTTGGATTCCGGGCAGTGCACGATGTGTGCGCCGGTTTCTTTCAGAATGGCCAGATCCGTGTCATCAATCTGGGTCATGTGAACGCACTGGGTCCGCGCATTGAGTACGCCCAGTTCGGCCAGTCGCTGTGTCGGCCGCTTGCCGGTATTCTCGAGTGCCTGTTCCACCTCAACGGCCGTTTCCTGCAAGTGAACCTGAATGGGCAGGTCGTGCGTGTCGGCAGCCTCGACGACCTTGCGGAACGGCTCATCAGAGACGGTGTAGGGGGCGTGGGGCCCAAGGGCAACCTGCACCCACTCGCTTCCGCGCCACTTCTCCGCCAGCGCTACCGTCTTGGCCAGATACTCATCCGGGCCCTGGCCCCAGGGGGTCGGGAAATCCATCAGCGGGCAGCAGACCTGTACGCGCATGCCTTCCTCGACTGCCACCTCGGAGGCGACCTCGGGGAAGAAGTACATGTCGCTGAATGTGGTGGTGCCTGTGCGCAGCATTTCCGCAATGGCCAGTCGTGTCCCATCCTTTACGAACTGTTCGGAGACCCACTGACCTTCAGCCGGCCAGATGTGCTCCTGCAGCCAGGTCATCAGTGGCAGGTCATCTGCCAGTCCCCGGAACAGCGTCATGGCGGCATGGCCGTGGGCATTCACCAGGCCTGGCAGCAACACATGCTGACTCAGCTCCACCACCTCTGCAGCGTCTTGCGGGGCGCCGTCAGCCGGCCCTGCATACACGATCTTGTCGCCTGCCATGGCAAGCGCGGCATTTTCAATCACAGTGCGCGAGCCGTCCATTGTCAGCATCCAGCGCGCGCGGATCAGAACATCGATTCCGGACATGTGTATTTCCTGTCAAAACAATGGCGTGAAGTATACCGGGAATGGCGCAGGGGTGCGAGGTGGTAGAATCCGTGAGAAAGTCTGCCCCTTCGCAAGGCAGGCAGGAGGGGCGCGTCACCCGCAAAACCGCCAGCATCCCCAAGCCGCTGCGCTTCCCGGGCCAGTACCACGACCCGGAAACCGGCCTGTACCGCAACACCATGCGCGACTACGACCCCGAACTGGGCCGCTACCTGCAGCGTGATCCCATTGGCCTGGCCGGCGGGCTGAATGTGTATGGGTATGCGTATCAGAATCCGGTGAGTTACTACGATGTAAGTGGTTTGAATCCAGGGGCTGCAGCTGGATGCGCCGTTGGAGGTGTTGGGGGGCCTGTTGGATGTGGGATTGGTGCTGCAGTTGGATTTGTGCTGAATGTCGTAGCAGCTGTATACACCTATGATACTCTTTATGGTGATTCTAATGAAACGCCTGGACTAACAGTTCCAGATGATTTATTACCGCCAAGGCTAGAGCCTAAGTCCTGTGAGGTTCAGGTAACTCCAAATAAACCATTTTCCAAACCACCGAGTGATAAAGAAAGATGTATACAAGGTGTGCAGTTTAGTTATGCTTTGTGCAAAAGTTCGGGTACAAATCGCATTATATGTGAAATAAAAAGAGCTATAGCTATGGCTGGATGTCTTGCCAAAGAGTCTGATGGTGGCGATAGTGAATAGATATATATTCGAGGTTGATATAGATTCCTATAAGAATGTTGTAAGGCAGCGTATTCTTTATTGTGTCATATTGGTAATTTTATTTGCGCTGCTCTGGTTTTTTTATCCTGTTTATTGGGTGTATTTTGCAGTTGTAATCACTTTGGTTGTTTTCTTTTTATTTTTTGATTTGTACTCGTTTTTTAACGCTTATAGAGAACTATCTGAAATGAGACTGGTGATCGACTCCACGTCTGTTGCGTTGGTATCAACGGAGGCATGCGGTGAGATACCTATTTCAAGCATTACAGAAATTAAATGGCAGGAAAAGTTAGGTGAAGTTAAAAAAATAAAGCTGGTAACGCAGGGTTATGGAGTTATTGAAATAAAGAACTATAAAGATATGGATGAGATTTTGTGTGCCTTGAGAAGGCTCTCTAAACCTCTGAAAAACTCCCCGAACATGGGATAATACGCTATCAGCTACCGAAACGGCCAGGGAGGGTGTTCAAATTTCTGTGTCCGCCCTCCGGCACTACAAGGTGATGTTATCATCCAGTCTGCCGGGAAAGTGTATCGTCATCTGGACAAATCACGTCGGCTGGCAAAAACTAACGCCATGACAGCTCTTTAAAAATAGGCTTATTTTCTTTCGGAACGGGCCAGCCGCGTCACCGAATACACCTGGACCGCCCACGGCCAGCCGGACAGTCTCCGCATCGAAGGCGAGGGCACCCTCCTGTACGGCCCCTACCTCTGGAACCGTCCCCAGGCCCTTTAACTGCCCGGCGGCACCCGGAT
>RFIV01000076.1 GCA_003695085.1 Gammaproteobacteria bacterium | reverse complement strand
GGCAGGGTTGTCCTTGCGAATCTTTTTGAGCTTGTCTGCAATGGTGTTGAGCGCTTCGTCCCAGCTGATTTCCACCCAGCCCGGGTCTTCGTTCACGCCTTTCTTCGGATTGGTGCGCTTGAGCGGCTTCTTCACCCGATAGGGGTTGTAGGTGTTGAACACCCCGGACACCCCTTTCGGGCAGATGCCATCGTTATAAAATTCCTTGCGGGCTTCATCCGGGTAGATGGCCCGGATCACGCCATTCTGTTTCTTGACGTTGATGCCACAGAAGTTGACACAGTGGACACAGGTGGACTTGGTATATTCCTCCACCACTCCCTTGCCGGCCTGGGCCGCATTGGCCTTGCTGACAGCTCCGGCAATGAGCGTAGGTGCCACGGACAGCTGCGCAGCAGCGCCCAGGGCGCCCATGCCCTTCATGAAATTACGACGCGTGGTGTGCATAACGGCCTCCGGTTCTCAATGATCGTCTTTCAGCGTATTGGCTGCTTTGAATTCGGGTCTGACAGGCTGCGGCTCATGCACCAGGTTGTAATGGCAACCGATGCAGGAAATGCCCTGATGCTTGGCCTTCTCATGCTCGCGCGCCACACCCGGCCGGCCACTCATGGGGTAACCATTGGGATCATTGTGACAACGCAGGCAGGGCGCCGAGTCCACTTCGACAAACCAGTCGCGGGCGTTATGAGCCATTTCTTCGCCAATCGTATCCTGAAGCTTCGGATCGGTCAGATGCCCCCTGGCAATCCCCAGCACCAGACTGCGGATACCTGACGAGACGTGATCCCAGGTTTCAAGATAGAATCCTTCACGCGTGTGACACTCACCGCACTCAGCTGTCACGCCAAAGCGGTTCATGCGATGGTTGGAGGTCTTGAAGGTCTCGCTCTCCACAATCGACGCGTGACACAGACCGCAGAATTCAGCCGTGGCGGTCGCCTCATTAAAGGCTTCCGTCCCGAGGGTCAGAAAATGGCCCGCGAGAATTCCGACGATCAACAGAGGCAACATTGCTAGCAGGGTCTTCACTTTTTTGGTCATGCCTGGCCTCTTGACGCTTTTTTTTTCGGTTCTCGTGATGACATCCGAACAACGCGAGAACGCCACCACACCCCGAATACAATATCCCTTTAGGGGCACGTCAAATTTGACGGGCGTCAATTTGCCTTCACTCAGTTAACAAATCGTTCATGTAGGAGCCTGTAAAAGGGTTATGCGCATTTCAGCGTACACGTG
Organism: Gammaproteobacteria bacterium; assembly: GCA_003695085.1. GTDB lineage: Bacteria > Pseudomonadota > Gammaproteobacteria > Pseudomonadales > Oleiphilaceae > Thermohahella. Next base: position 3,319 of record RFIV01000076.1, on the reverse strand, counting down.
TTACACTTTCCAACGGATCAGATCGGGGATTGCCCGGCAAGCACCGCAGAGCGGCCCCGCCATCATGATCCGCCGCTGAAATCTGAATACGGAAAGCTGATACACACCATGTCGAACACCCCTGAATACTCCCGCTCAGAAGAGCTGATGAACACGATTACCCACGGGGCCGGTTGCCTGCTGGCACTGGTCGGACTGGGCGCCCTGATCGCACGCGCGGAGGGCACCGTGGAAGTGGTCTGCGCCGTGGTTTACGGCCTGAGCATGGTGATTCTCTTCATGGCCTCCACGCTGTATCACGGCCTTTCCCACACACGCTGGAAACAGTGGCTGAAGACGCTGGATCATTCCGCCATCTACCTGCTGATTGCCGGCAGCTACACGCCGTTTTTGCTGGTCAGCCTCAAGAACTGGATCGGCATCACCATGACCGTAGTGATCTGGGCCCTGGCGGTGGCGGGTATCGGCTTCAAGCTGCTGGCCGGGCACCGCTTCCCGAAAGTGTCACTGGCCACCTATCTGCTCATGGGCTGGCTGGCACTGGTGATTATCTACCCGCTGTACGTGGCCCTGCCGGGCGAAGCCATGTGGCTGCTTGCAGGCGGTGGCTTGCTGTACACGATTGGCGCGGTGTTCTACGCGATGAAGAACGTTCCCTACGCTCATGCGATCTGGCACCTGTTCGTGCTCGGCGGTGCGTCCCTGCACTTTGCCAGCATCTATGGCTATGTGCTGGTGCCGGGGGCCTGAACAGGCAGAATAATGGTAAAGCGGCTGCCTTCTCCGGGCTGGCTGCTCACTTCAATCTGGCCCCCCAGTGGGCCGGTAACGAGCTGATACACCAGGTGCATGCCAAGCCCGCTCCCGCCTTCCCCCATGGCCGTGGTAAAGAAAGGATCAAACAACCGCTGACGGACGTACGTATCCATTCCCTTGCCATCATCTTCCACCACAATTTCCACATTTTTGTCATCCAGTGCCCGCGCCCGGATACCTATCTGTCCATGCTGATCCGTGTCAAAAGCATGCTTCTGAGCATTGGTCAGCAAGTTGGTCAGGACTTGCCCCAGCGGGCCGGGATAACTGTCCAGCACCAGATCTGATTGCAAATCAACGTGAAAGTTGATGGCGGTATGCTTGAATACCGGGCGCAGGGTCATCAGGATCTCATCCACCACTTCCTTCAGTTCAAACCGACGTCGCTGCATACTGCTCTGATCCACCGCCACCTGCTTGAAGCTGCTGATCAGTTCTGCTGCACGCTCCATGTTCCGGTGAATCAGATCGGCTGCCGAGCGGGCAGAATCCAGAAAAGCCTGAAATTCGCTCTTGCGAACCTGTCCGCCCTCCACCTTTCTGAGGAATTCCCGGACGTGATCACGCAAGGTGGTTGCTGCCATCACACCATTGCCTATCGGTGTATTCAACTCATGCGCCACGCCGGCCACCAGCTCACCCAGTGAGGCCATTTTCTCTGTGTGTACCAGGTGTTCCTGTGCTTTTTGCAATTGCTCCAGGCTTTCAGCGAGTTCCTGAGTGCGCGCTCGGATTCGTTCCTCCAAAGTCCGGTTGAGCGCCTGAAGCTGACGCTCGGCCTCACGCTGTGCGGTCACATCATCCATGAGAATCAGGTAGCCAATGGCCTCTCCGCCTACGCCATTCAGCCTCACTGACGTAAAACGCAATGTGCAGGCCCTTGCTGCCAAACGGAAAGGCCGCTCGATATCTCTGACCTCCCCCGAATCTGCCGCAATTTTCAGTTCCTCGTACAGCGCGTCTCCACCGACCCCCAACTGCTTCAGTACCCTGTCAAAACCTTGTCCGGTCACATCCCCCGATGTCTGAGAAAGAATACGCAACGCCGCCTGATTGACCGCCAGCACTTCGCCTGCCAGATTCAGCTCGATAATACCTGCCGGACTCTGTTCGATGAGTGTGCGGTATCGCATTTCCCGTTCTGCCAGCGCCTGCTCCACGACCTTCTGGTGTGTAATATCGACTTCCGCCGCACCGATGATGGGTTCATCGCCTTGAGTGGGGACAGTAAAGAGTGCGTACAACATGGCACCCGGTTCATTGCCCGCGCGATAGAAGCGGGTTTCAAGCACGCCACTGGCTTCAGAGGTCTGGGTCACGCGCGTCAATGCGGCCAGAAATCCAACCTGCTCAGCCGGGGTAAATACCAGCTCATCCAGTTTATGTCCCAGGGCCGCATCCCGGGGGTACCCCAGGATCTGTTCCGATGCCGGGTTCCAGTACTGAATCCTGCCATGACTGTCAAACCACTGAACCGCAATGTGCGGGATATGTTCCAGAAACTGTGTCAGACGCTCACGCTCCAGCTCCCGCTCCGCCTCACGGGCCCTGATGGATTCCCCCATGCGCTCAAGCGCCACCAGCATACGATCCAGTTCACGGATCTGGCTGCGCTCAAGCATGACGTCATAGTTGCCCTGCGCGAACTGCTCTGCCAAGGTCACAATGCCTGCAAAACGCCACCGCAAACGCGCCGCCACCCGCCAGGCAAAGGCACCTGCAATCAATAGGGCAATCACCATCACCATCCAGAACGCGCGCCTTGCCCGGCTGGCTGTCAGTTCGAATATGTGCCGTGGTGTATAGGCAATAAACCACCAGGCAGGTGCACGTGCCCGACGTGCAACCCCAACGTAGTCTTTACCGGCCAGCGCAAAAGCACCCAACTGGCCGACGTGTCCCGTCTGAATGATTGGCAACGTACCCAGGTTCAGTTGCTGCCGGCTTAACGAGGCGTCCGGGTGACCAATGAGCACGCCACGACTGTCCAGTACCATGACTTTCAGATCTTCACCGGATGCCTCACCCGCAATACGGGACAGGGAGTCCACGCCCAGCTCGCTGATGATCAGCCCATCCCGGTAGGGCCAGATCAGCGCCAGACTCTGTCTTCCAGTCGTCACCGAGTAGAAGACATCCGACCAGTACACACCATCACTCTGGCGCCTCCAGCTATCCTGAAACAGGCGGGACCGGGAAATATCCATGTCCAGCATCATCTCGGCCTGTCCCATGTCCCGGGAGCCAATGGCCATGATCATGCCGTCGCTACTGACCCAATAGGCGACCTCAAAGAGGTCATTGGCCTGGACGAATGTCTTCAGGGCAGCCCCCACCTCGCCAAAGGTGAGAGATTCGGAGAGTCGGGCGCGTGCAAAGACCGTGAAAACACCTTCAGCATCAACCACGCGCTGTTCCATGGCGCGTGGTTGATGCTGAAGGTGTTTTCACGGTCTTTGCACGCGCCCGACTCTCCGAATCTCTCACCTTTGGCGAGGTGGGG
>RFIV01000075.1 GCA_003695085.1 Gammaproteobacteria bacterium | reverse complement strand
CCCCTGACCTTCACCAGCAGAGCAAGCAGGAGATACATCCCGCCCGCAGCCATCAACCCGCCCATGGTCGCTGGCAAACCATACATTTCTTTCGAGGCGAGAATGGGCGCAATAAAGGCAAACGAACTGGCCAGAAAAACTGGCACGGATTGTCGGGTAATCAACTGAAACACGAGTGTCCCAGCACCCGCAGTAAACAGCGCGACGGTAGGGTCCAGCCCGGTGATCAACGGCATCAGCACCAGTGCGCCGAAGGCCACAAACAGCATCTGAATGCCTGTCAGAACTTCCTTCCAACCTCTGGCTTGCTCCATGTTCAGTCGTCCTTCTGCTTGGTACCAAAAATCTTGTCCCCGGCGTCCCCGAGACCCGGCAGAATGTAGCCTTTCTCGTTCAGGCAACGATCGATGGAGGCCGTGTAGATGCGCACATCCGGATGTTCCGTTTCAACCTTCTCGATCCCTTCCGGCGCGGCCACCAGAACCAGCGCCCGGATATCCTTGCAGCCTGCCTGCTTGATCAATTCGATGGTGGAGTTCAGAGACCCGCCTGTTGCCAGCATCGGATCGACAATCAGTGCGATCCGCTGATCCATGTCACCCACCAGTTTTTTCAGGTAGGTTTCCGCCTCGAGTGTTTCTTCGTTGCGCACCTGGCCGACCACGCTGACCTTGGCGCTGGGCACCAGCGAGAGTACGCCGTCCAGCATGCCGAGCCCTGCCCGCAAGATGGGCACGACAGTCACTTTCTTGCCAGAAATTTTCTCGACCGTCACATCTCCGGCCCACCCTTCGATCACCTCCTCCGTCAGGGGGAAGTCCTTGGTGGCCTCGTACGTCAGCAGTGCGCCCACCTCCTGGGCCAGCTCACGAAAATTCTTGGTGCTGATGTCCTTGCGACGCATCAGCCCCAGCTTGTGCCGGATCAGCGGATGCTTGATTTCATGTACACTCATACCCGTGCTCTCCTGCTCTGCGCGTGGATAAACCGCAAAATCATAACATTGACCCCCTTCTTTCGGGATACGTAGTCCTGCGGAGAAAAGAAGTCAAAAACGACCAAAAAACACCCAGAATTGTCAAATCTGATTTTGCGTTTTTCACAATGTATCCGGATCTGCGAAAAATCAAAGCCAAACTGGCATTTGTCACGCCGAGAGATACACTTTGTTACACTCCGCTGGCGGGTGTCATTTAGTATAAAAGGGAGTCCTTTCGAGCCGAAAACATGCGCATCTGCTCTGTCACATGGATAAGGGTCTGCCAACTTTTTACCGCGACTGCGGTCATCAACCTGGCTGCGTATGCCTTGCTCTCTCATACACTGCTTCTTCAGGCAGATACGATAACACTCACCGCCTGGCACCAGGGGGCCTCAGGCCTGCTCGGCCTTTCAGTGGCAGGCTGGTTGGGCGCCCTAACCTTGCAGAATATCCGGCTTCGCAACCGTCTGGCCTGTTCGCACGGCTCGCAAGCCGAAATGATTCAGCTGGCGCAGGCACTGACCCAAAGCGGCACCAGCGTGATGATTGTGGATGGCGAAGGCGTCATTCATTACGTCAACCCCCACTTTTGCAAGACGTCCGGATACAGCGAAAGCGACGCCATCGGACGCCCCATCGGTTTGCTCAATCCGCGATCGGAACGTCTTCAGTTTGATCACCTGCCTTTACGCTGGGATACACGCGTGCTTCAGGCCGGCTGGACCGGAGAAATCCTTTGTGAAGCGAAGGACGGGCATACCTTCTGGTCATCTGTCACCGTCTCTTCCATGGACGAGGAAAACGGGCAGCGGTTTGTCATCAGCGCGGTGGACATTACCGAACTGAAGGTGGCCAACGCATCCATGCAGGCCATGGCGCTGTATGATGCACTGACAGGGCTGGCAAATCGCCGGCTTTTTTCCGATCGTCTCGAGCAGTCCCTGCGGGCCGCGAGCCGGGACCATACCCGGGTCGCACTGTTGTTTCTCGACCTGGATCAGTTCAAGCGCATTAACGATACATTGGGTCACGACGCAGGTGATCAGCTTCTCAAGACCATTGCCGAGCGTCTGAAGGGCTGCGTCCGGGAAAAGGATACCGTCGCCCGCCTGGGCGGGGATGAATTTGTCATCCTGCTGACCGATGTTCACGAAGACAATGCGGTGCGCGTTGTAGCCCGGCACGTTCTGACTGAACTCAAGCGCCCCATGCAGATCAACAATCATGAATTGCGCGTTTCGACATCCATCGGAATCACACTGGCACCAGATGATGGAAACGACGTCGAAAAGCTCATGAAGAATGCCGACCTGGCACTCTACAAGGCCAAGGCGAACGGTCGAGACGGTTACCAGTTCTTCACGGATGACCTCAATCGCAAGGCGCAACGCCAGATGACGATCGAGAGGCAGCTGAGAACGGCCCTGGAACACGAAGAGTTCTCGCTGACCTATCAGCCCCAGTTTGATCTTGCTTCGGGACACATTTGCCGTGTGGAAGCCTTGTTGCGCTGGCACCACCCGGAGCGTGGGCTCGTCAGCCCCGGAGAGTTTCTGGATGTCGCCGAGGAAACCGGGCAGATTACCGAGATCGGCGGCTGGGTGCTCAAGCAGGCCTGCACACAGATCCGGCTGCTGCATCAGATCACAGGCAAGTCCCTGCAGGTGGCGATCAACCTGTCTCACCGGCAGTTTCATGATCCGAATCTGGTTGAAAGCGTGATGCTTGCGCTTCAGGCGTCAGGCCTGCCTGCCCAGTCACTGGTGCTGGAGATCACCGAAGGCATGCTGATACAGGATGCCGAGTACGCCATTCGGGTCATCAGCCAGCTCAAACGCTATGGTGTCACGCTCAGCATCGATGACTTTGGATCCGGCTACTCATCGCTGAGCTATCTCAGGGATTTGCCCGTCGACATGCTGAAAATCGATCAGTCCTTCATACGCGATATTCCGGAGCAACTGGCTGACATGGAGGTGACCGCAGCCATTATTGCCCTGGCGCAACGCCTGAGTCTCAAGGTTGTGGCGGAAGGTGTGGAAAATGAAGACCAGCATGACTTTCTGATCATCAATAAATGTGACTACGCCCAAGGCTTCTATTATAGCCCGCCGCTCGTTTATGAGCAGCTGTACCGCTACGTCAGTGACGCGCCCGTAACTGTTCCCGAGTAAGGCGTCACAAACCTGGCGATCTTCTTCCCACGTTTTCCATGAACGTGATCTTTGCACGGCATCAAACGGTTACAACGGTTACAGTTCGTAACATGTCAAAGTTGTACGGATGTCACCATGGAGTACGTGATTCATTTTGCAGAAGCGGCACTGGTTGGCGCCACGGTATGGATGACCGTGAAGCTGCTTTCTCTTTACCGCCAGCAGGCACACACCTTCAGCGAAGCCCAAGCCGAGGACAGGGAGCCAGCCTCACTGCAGTCAGTCTGGCACGCTTCCCGACGCACTCGCAAACCTGGTGAGACGCGCCCCAGCCGTGCTGACTGCATGGCCCAGATTCACGTTATCTGGAGCAGTCAGCTGGTAGCGATGCGCGCTCAGGACATGCAGCCGGATGCACTCTATCATCCCGGCATGCAAAAGCTCGTCAGCCACTATTTGTCAGGCATTGTTCAGGCTGTGGGAGAGCATTATGGCCTGACCGCACCCGAGATCGAGTCTGTCGAAGCCCATGCCTTGGAGGGCTGCCTTACCCGGCACATCCAGGCACACCAGAGACACCAGGTGCGCCTGGCGGGATCGGATAATGAATGTCAGCAGTTTTATCTGGCCGGGTACCAGAATGCACGCCACTGGCTGGATAAGCGTCACCTGTGCGAAGTAAACGCACTGGTAAGCTGCATGATGGACTGGGGACTCGTCGCCTGAGTCCCTACTCGATCGCCCAGTCCGACAACGTCACGACCTGACTTGCATCGCGAGGCTGGTTGCTTTCATCCAGCGCCACGCCCGCCACGACCGGACGCGTCCACTCTCCATTGGATTCGCGCTTCATGGAATTGAGGTCCACGTGCCTGACCTGGTAGCGCTGCCCATTGCTGATGACAATGGTGCGATGTGACAGCCCGAATACAAAACGACAATAATCCAGCTTGAGTTGCTCCAACTCGCGTTCCGCCTTGTTGATCTTCCTGATCAATACATCCTTGACGCCATTTGCGTAATCCAGTTTAACCATAGTCGCATCCGTCTCGTCGATTCTTGGGTTCTTATACACTATTTGACATTCCGGGCACAATCACTCGAAGGCCCGGGCAAGCGCCTGGGTAACCGCAGGCACATCATGCGAGGTCATGACCGAAGCGGGCCACTGCCCGTCCCTGACAATGAAGAAAGCCGCCGTATGATTGATGGTGTAGCCCATTTCCGAATCCGGCAGATCCACTTTTTCATAAAATATTCTGAAGGTCTTGACCCATCGGGAAAGATGCTCCGGAGGCAGAACAACGCCCTGTACCCGGTCACCGAAGAAATCAACATAGGGCTTCATGGCCTCAAGCGTATCACGCTCAGGATCCAGTGTAACAAACAACACCCGCAGGTTTGCCTGCTGCTCATCCGGCAACTGCTTGTACGCGCGCGAAACGACAGACAGCGTCGTCGGACATACATCCGGGCAATTGGTGAAACCGAAAAAGACCACGGTCACCGGCCCGAACAAGTCCTTCAGCGGAATCTCACCCGCTGTTGTGGTCACACGTTCGGGGCCCTTGAGCAATTCGGGCAGGCCCGGAGGCTGATTTATCCGATAAAGGGCGGTTCCCAGAACAGCCAGTATCACCAGTGCGACCAGAGCGAAAACGGGGTTCCTGAAAAGATCTTTCATGGCAGGCTCACCTCAATTCTGTGACTGGGGGTGTACAGCCGCACCTTCCATCGCATGGCATCTCCCAGGGTGCAGACCGGCGTGATGCCCTTGACGTGAACGCGGGCACCCTTGTGTTCCACAAACAGGGGAAACACCCCCATCTCCATGTTCACACCCACAATATCAGCTTTCTCAAGCCGCACACCGTCACCTTCCACCTGCAGCGTAAAGTCATGCTGAGTCCCGGCCTTGTACGTGACAACAAAGGTCTGGTCCCCGGCCTGACACGTATCTCCGAGCCGGCATTCCACGACCACCCTTTCGTTGCCACATCCGTACACAGCAAGGGCCATCAGACAAAAACCAAGCCAACGGGTAAGATGTTTCATACGGAATGATCTTCATCAATGTGAGTGCGGCCCCCATTCTATAGGGTTGAAGAAAAATCACCAGTGGAGGCCACACCTTGACAGACACTCCCTTCTACGTGCCTCAGGGTAATGAGGTTGAACTGTTCGAGCATGCTGCACGCCATAACCTGCCCGTTCTCATCAAGGGGCCGACCGGCTGTGGCAAAACACGATTTGTCGAATACATGGCCGCCCGCCTCAAACGCAATGTGCATACGGTCGCCTGTCATGATGACCTCAGTGCGTCGGATCTCGTGGGGCGACATCTGATCGGTGCCGAGGGCACCTACTGGCAGGACGGGCCCCTCACACGGGCTGTACGAGAAGGGGCCATCTGCTATCTGGACGAAATCATCGAAGCCCGAAAGGATACGACTGTCGTCATCCATCCCCTGGCCGATGACCGGAGAATACTGCCCATCGAGCGAACCGGCGAACAGATCGAGGCCGCGCCAGGGTTCATGCTGGTGGTATCCTACAATCCCGGCTACCAGAACATTCTGAAGGGCATGAAACCCAGCACCCGGCAACGGTTTGTCGCCCTGTCCTTCTCGTATCCGAAGCCAGAGATCGAAACGTCCATCGTGGTGCACGAGTCGGACGTTGATCGGGGCACCGCGGAGAAGCTTGTCGGGCTGGCGAATGCCCTGCGCAATCTGAAGGGGCACGACCTGGAAGAGGCCGCTTCCACGCGGTTGTTGATCTATGCCGCCCGCCTGATCCACTCGGGTGTTCCCACGCGTGAAGCCTGCTATGCTACGATTGCAGAACCACTCACAGATGATCCGGACACCCTGCAAGCGATTCGGGATCTGATCGATGCCCACTTTGAATAGACATCCGGAAATGGACGCAAGCGAGCGCCGCCTGGCGGTGCTCGCAGAGGGCGCCTATCTGATCAACCTGCTGGCACTGCCGCTGATCGGCACCCTTTACTGTGTTGCCACTGCACTCAAGTACATGAAAGGCGCGTCCCCTGCATTACGAAGCCATCTGCTCTTTACCGCCTGGGGTAGCCTGCTTGCGCCAGCGCTTCTGTCAGGCATGACGTACTTCTACTATCTTCAGCTGGGCCTGACGCCACATTTCTGGTTCGCCACCCTGTCCTTCCTCGCCATCTTTCATACCTCCTTCGTAATTATCGGCCTTTACACACTGGCCAAAGCGCTTGCAGCCAAGGGGTTATAGCCCTCCTCTTGCGCACGGATCATTTTTTCACCTGATTTAGATCAAGGTCGACACACCACCTGACGGGCGATATTCAACGTGCGACATAACAAGGAGACGCACGAAATGAAATTTCGTCTAGCCCTGAAACCTCTGACCCTGGCTGTGGCTGCTTCCGCTTTCGTCCTCAGTGGCGGAACATTTGCTCAAGAAGGCCACAAAAAGGATTCCGACTATGAAGCCGCCCCACTGGCCATGTCCGGTGAAGGTGCCCAGATCGTCAAGTCACCCGGTGCTCCGGACATGAGTGTGTCCGAGTTTGAACAAGCACGGCAGATTTATTTCGAGCGCTGTGCCGGCTGTCACGGCGTCCTCCGCAAAGGGGCAACCGGTAAACCTCTGACCCCGGATATTACGCAAAAACGTGGCACCGACTACCTGAAAGCCTTTATTACTTATGGCTCACCGGCGGGTATGCCCAACTGGGGCACATCGGGTGAGCTGACCGAGCAGCAGATTGACCTGATGGCCCGGTACATCCAGCACGAACCACCGAAACCGCCCGAGTTTGGCATGAAGGAAATGAAGGCCACGTGGAAAGTGCTGGTACCGCCCGAGAAGCGCCCGAAGAAGCAGATGAACGATCTCAATCTGAAAAACCTGTTCTCCGTCACGCTGCGTGACGCGGGCAAGGTGGCGCTGATCGATGGTGACAGCAAGAAGATCGTCAAGATTATCGATACCGGCTATGCGGTGCACATTTCCCGTCTCTCCGCTTCCGGGCGTTACCTCTTCACCGTAGGCCGCGACGCCCTGCTGAACATGATTGACCTGTGGATGGAAGAGCCCGCTACCGTCGCCACCATCAAGATCGGTCTGGAAGCCCGTTCTGTAGAAACGTCCAAGTACAAGGGCTGGGAAGACAAGTACGCTATTGCCGGTTCCTACTGGCCGCCCCAGTACGTGATCATGGATGGCAAAACACTTGAACCCCTGAAGATTGTGTCCACACGCGGCATGACTGTGGACACCCAGGAATACCATCCTGAACCGCGTGTTGCGGCCATTGTGGCCTCTCACGAGCGTCCCGAGTTCATCGTCAACGTCAAGGAAACCGGCAAGGTGCTGATGGTCAACTACGAGGATATCGACAACCTCAAGGTCACCACCATCGGCGCGGCGCGCTTCCTCCACGACGGTGGCTGGGACAGCACCCACCGCTACTTCCTGACGGCGGCAAACAAGTCCAACAAGATTGCGGTCATCGACTCCAAGACCGACAAGCTTGTGAAGTTGATAGAGGTTGGGAAAATTCCGCACCCGGGACGTGGTGCCAACTTTGTTGACCCCAAATTTGGCCCGGTTTGGGCAACCAGTGGTCTTGGTGACAATAGCATCTCGCTGATCGGTACCGATCCAAAAGGGCATGCTCAATACGCTTGGAAGGTTGTGCGCACACTTCAGGGGCCGGGCGGTGGATCTCTGTTCATCAAGACTCACCCCAATTCCAACCACCTGTATGTGGATACACCCCTCAACCCGGATGAGAGCCTGCATCAGTCCGTGGCAGTCTTTGATCTCAAGAACCTCGACAAGGGATTCAAACAACTCCCCATCGCCGAGTGGGCGGGGTTGCCTGACGATGGTGGTGCCCAAAGGGTGGTACAACCCGAGTTCAACCAGGCAGGCAATGAAGTCTGGTTCTCTGTCTGGAGTGCAAAAGACAAGGAGTCCGCCATTGTAATCGTGGATGACAAGACGCTGAAGCTGAAGAAGGTGATCAAGGACAAGCGCCTGATCACACCGACCGGCAAGTTCAACGTCTACAACACCATGCACGATATCTATTGATACACATGATACACAAACACGGATAACAGATGGCGCAGGGACGCGCCGATAACGAAAACGATAAACATAACTCCGGGCCAGACGATGAAAGTACCTATCCTTTCAACCGTTTTTTATGTCGCACTGCTTGCGTCCTCCTCGGCTGCCAATGCCTTGACAGCCGAGCGGGCGCAAGTCCTCATCGATACTCTCAGACAGGACTGTGGCTCCTGCCACGGCATGACGCTCAAGGGGGGGCTGGGTCCCGCCCTGACACCTGAAGCCCTGCGCGACAAACCGCTCGAATTCATAACACGCACCATTCTCGACGGGCGTCCCAATACAGCCATGCCACCCTGGCGGCCCTTGTTGACGAATGAAGAAGCGGAATGGCTGGCCAGGCAACTTAAGGAAGGAGTGAAATAATGCGCGCAACTCATTCACTCAAAAGCATTTTTATCTTGCTCGCACTGACCCTCACGCTTTCAGTGGTGAGCGGGTGTACCACCCTGAGTAGCAGCCAACCTGAATCCGTTGATGCGCTCAGAGGCACCGGAAACCTGGGTGTTATCATTGAACGTGCCACGGGCTCTGTACTGGTCGTACAGCAACGCCCTGCCCGCATACTGAAGCGTGTGGAAGGCCTGGGCGACCTCTCCCATGCATCCGTTGTCTTCAGCCCCGATGAGCGCTACGCCTATGTATTCGGGCGTGACGGCGGGCTCACCAAGCTTGACCTCCTTCAAGGCTCCATCGTGAAACGCGTCATCCAGGGCGGCAACAGCATTGGCGGTGCCATTTCAGCCGATGGCCGACTGATCGCCGTATCCAACTACGAACCCGGCGGCGTCAAGCTGTTTGATGCCGATACCCTCAAGCTCGTAGCGGACCTCAACAGCCAGGCCATTACCGGCCATCCGTCCAAGACCGTGGGCATGGTCGACGCACCCGGCAACCTGTTCATGGCGGCATTGCTGGACGGAGACGAGATCTGGAAAATCGATGCTTCCCAACTTCCCCCCCGCGTTCAGCGCTTCCCGACCCGGGGCCGCATGCCCTATGACGCGCTGATGACGCCCGATGGCCGTTATTACATCGCAGGCCTGTTCGGAGAGGATGGCATGAGCCTGCTGGACCTCTGGCACCCGGAAAAAGGTGTGCGCCGCATCCTGCCAGACTACGGCAAGGGTGAGAAAAAGCTGCCGGTCTACAAGATGCCCCACCTGGAAGGCTGGACCGTCGTCGGAGATGAAGCCTTTGTACCGGCCGTCGGCCACCACGAGGTTCTGGTGATCGACATGAAAACCTGGTCCCTGAAAGACAGGATTCCCGTCTACAGCCAGCCGGTGTTTGTCATGGGCCAACCGGGTGGGCGTTATGTGTGGGTGAATTTCGCCTATCCGGACAACAGCGCCGTCCAGATCATAGACACCGAAACACGCAAAGTGCTGGAGACCCTGAAGCCCGGCAAGACAGTTTTGCACATGGAGTTTACGGCCAAGGGCGATGAGGTGTGGATCAGTGTGCGGGACGACGACAAGGTCTGCCGCTATGACACCCAGACCCGACAGCAGCTCGGGTGCCTGAAGGCACAAAAGCCCAGTGGCATTTTCTTTACCTGGCGCGCCCATCGAATCGGGCTATAGGAGAACAGGATGCACCGTCTTGCCCGACCACTCATCGACCAGTATCAACGGGATATGCCTCTGAGCCTGACCCCATGGGCTGACATGGCACATGAGCTCGGCGTTACGGAAACCGAGGTCATGCAGGCTCTGGACAGCATGCTGGATGAGGGACTCATTACCCGCGCCGGCCCCGTATTCAACCACCACAAGGCCGGAGCCAGCACACTGGTCGCTCTGGCCATTGCGCCCTCACGGGTGGCAGAGGCCGTTACCTGGCTGAATGCGCAGCCGGGCATCAACCATAACTACGAACGCGAACATTTCTTCAACCTGTGGTGCGTCGCCACCGCCTCGGATGCCGAGTCGCTGACGCGGGTGACAGATCAGATTCGGGCACGGTTTCCGGAAGCCCCCATGCTTGATCTGCCCATGGACGCTCAGTATCACATTGATCTTGCCTTCCCCATCGACTGGGACCCCCAAACGGAGGCTCAGCCATGTTAACGCCGGACCAAAAAAGGCGCCTCAAGGGACTGTTGCGCCATGGCCTGCCTCGTATTCACCGTCCGTGGGCTGCCCTCGCCGCTCAGCTTGACGCGAGTGAAACGGATGTACTGGCACAAGCACAACAATGGCTCGCAGACGGCACCATCAAGCGCATGGGTCTGGTGGTCAATCATCATGCGCTGGGGTATCGCCACAATGCCATGGTTGTTTTCAATGTACCGGAT
>RFIV01000007.1 GCA_003695085.1 Gammaproteobacteria bacterium | reverse complement strand
CGCTTCCACCCAGCTCAGGCCGAATGCCCGGCTCATGGAGTAGGCAATCGCCTTGTACTTCTCGGCATCGATATTGGAAAAGGACAGCAGCAAAATGAAGAAGGTCAGCAGCAGCGTCATCAGATCGGCAAAGGTGACGATCCAGTTGGGTGCCCCACGCGGGCCTTCCTTGCGCGGCAGCAGTTTCATTACAGGCTCGGCTCCGTGCGCCCGTCACGCGAGGCGGCCGGCGGTGGCGCATCCGGGCGCAGATCGGGCACATAGGCCCGCAACACATCCATCATGACGCGTGGATTCTGTCCATTGAGGATGCTTAGGATGCCCTTGATAATCAGCAGGCGGGTGCGCAGATCCTCTTCGGCCTTGAGCCGCAACTTGTCCGCCAGGGGCAGCACCATGAGTTGGGCAATAAAGGCACCGTAAAAGGTGGTCAGCAGGGCCACTGCCATGGCCGGACCGATGGAAGACGGATCTTCCATGTTGTTGAGCATCTGAACCAGTCCCACGAGGGTACCCAGCATGCCCAGTGCGGGGGCCGACTCACCCATGCCGCGAAAGACCTGTTCGGCAATGTTCAGCCGTTGCTGGGATTGCGCCAGATCCTCGCTGAGGACGTCTTCGACAAAGTCGGGTGGGTGCCCGTCGGCCGCCAGCAAGGCCGCGCGTTCGAGCAGGGGATCGGTAAAGGTCATGCGGTCGATGGCCATCATGCCATCCTTGCGCACCACCTGGGCCAGCTCCTTCAGCTCCGCCACCAGCGTTTCAGGCCTGGGCTGCTTGTCCACAAAGGCCGTGCGAAAGGCCAGCCCGAAGCTGCTCATGAGATTGCCGGCGCGAAACTTCATCAGCGTGACGGCGAGTGTGCCAAACACCACGATGCCCAGTCCGGGCAGGTTGACGAAGGTATCCAGCCCCGATCCCGAGAGGATGGCGGCGGTGACAATACCCACGGCGGAGAGCAGGCCCAGCCAGGTCAGAACATCCATGCGTTCCCTCAATCAAGCGTCAGTGACAGCTATCAGTATAGCGGCAATACTGAGGCTTTCTTGAGCCGGCTCAAAGCCCCTTGCGCAAGGCTTCCAGTACCGGGGCCGTACGGGGGCGCACGCCGCGCCACAGGTAGAAGGATTCGGCCGCCTGCTCCACCAGCATGCCCAGCCCGTCATGAACGTTCTGAACCCCCTGTCCTTCCGCCCACCGGCCAAATGGGGTCACATCCTTCCCATACATCATGTCGTAGGTGTATGAATGCTTACTTACTATTCCATCCGGCAACGGGGGCACGTCTCCCTGCAGGCTGGCGGCCGTCCCGTTGATGACCAGATCAAAGGGGCCTTCCAGCTGGTCGAACGGGCAGGCTTCCACCCGCCCCAAGTCGTCAAAGATCGTTGCCAGAGCCTCGGCCTTGGCATGGGTGCGGTTGGCAATGACCAGAGTTGCTGGGTCTTGTTTCAGCAGCGGTTCAAGCACACCGCGCACCGCCCCGCCGGCGCCCAGTACCAGAATTCGCTGGCCCTGCAGCGTGAGACCGATATTCTGAACCAGATCGCGCACCAGACCGATACCGTCTGTCGTGGTACCGCAGAGGGTGTCACCGTCCAGATACAGTGTGTTGACGGCGCCGGCCCGCTCGGCCAATGGTGTGCGATGCTCCACCAGCTGAAAGGCTTCTTCCTTGAACGGCACGGTCACGTTCAGCCCCTTGCCCTCACCGGCAAGAAAGGCACGCACAGTATGGGCAAAGCCGTCCAGCGGCGCTTCAATGGCGGTATAGGTCAGCACCTGTCCGGTCTGCTCGGCGAAGCGGGCATGAATGAAGGGGGACTTGCTGTGGCGCACCGGGTGCCCCACCACGGCATAGCGATCCATCACGCCTCCTTCAGCCAGTCACGCGGCTGGAGAAAATACTCGGTCAAGCGGGCTTCCGGTGAACCGGGCTCGGGCTGCCAGTTGTAGTCCCAACGCACCAGCGGGGGCATGGACATGAGAATGGATTCCGTGCGCCCGCCCGACTGCAACCCGAAGTGCGTCCCCCGGTCCCAGACCAGATTGAATTCGGCGTAGCGCCCCCGACGATACAACTGAAAGCGTCGCTGCCGTTCCGTCCATTCCAGATGCTTGCGCCTTTCGACAATGGGCGCGTAGGCATCCAGATAGGAATCTCCCACCGCCTGCATGAAGGCAAAACAGCGCTCGAAACCCCACGCGTTCAGGTCATCGAAAAAGAGCCCCCCTACGCCACGCGGCTCCTGTCGGTGCTTGAGATAAAAGTATTCGTCACACCAGGCCTTGTACTTCGGGTACACGTCGTCACCAAAAGGGGCACAGGCGTCTGCCGCTGTGCGGTGCCAATGCACCACGTCTTCCTCGAACGGGTAGTAAGGGGTCAGATCATAGCCACCGCCGAACCACCAGACCGGTTCATGGCCGGGTTTTTCGGCAATGAAGAAGCGGACGTTGGCATGAGACGTGGGGACATGAGGGTTGCGCGGATGAATCACCAGCGAGACGCCCATGGCACGAAAGCCGGCGCCAGCCATGTCCGGCCGGTTGGCGGTTGCACTGGGTGGCAGCTTCGCGCCGTGTACCAGCGAGAAGTTGACGCCGGCCTTTTCGAACACGGCGCCTTCCTCGAGTACCCGGGAGCGCCCGCCCCCACCTTCTTCACGGGTCCACGCATCTTCGCGGAACCGGCCTTCGCCATCCAGCGCTTCCAGCCGGGCACAAATCCGGTCCTGAAGCGACTTCAGATATTCTTCTACGGGGGTGATGTCCATGCGGTGTCCTAGCGCAGTCGTTGTCCGGTCACACTATCCATAATCCGGCTGGGACTGTCCAGCCCGAGGGTTTCACCCGGCAGATAGGCATCCACACCGCGGCCGAAATAGCTTTGTGCCTGTTTAAGTGTGCGGGCTTCCGGCAACGTGGACGGGTTGGCCGACGTGGACACGATGGGGTGGCCCAAACGGCGTGTCAGCGCCGCAACCAGCGGATGGGCCGTGACGCGAATGGCCACGGAGGCGTGCGCGCCCCGAATCCAGTGGGGCAGGGTATGGTCCGGCACGATCCAGGTGACCGCATCCGGCCAGGACGCGCGAATGGTTTCCCGCGTCTCGCGCGGCAGGGGACGGAGCAACCGCTCGAAGTGGCTGATCTGTCCGCTGATCAGGATCACCCCCTTGTCGATGGGACGCTGCTTGAGCGCGAGAATTTTCATCACGGCGTCACGCTGCCAGGGGTCACACCCCAGCCCCCAGACGGCTTCCGTCGGGTACGCGATGACGCCGCCCGCACGCACAACGCCTGCCGCCCGGATGAGATGCCAATGTGTATGGGCAGAGAATCGGTTCATGGCGCGCACGTTACCTCAAGCCGGTTGCCCGGGCAAGGGTGGCCAGGGCCCTCAGCGCAGTCGCACCACGCCGCCGGGCACGGAGCTTACCCAACCTTCCAGCTCCAGTCTCAACAGCTCCGCTGACAGTTCATGGGCAGGGCGGTTCAGACGGGCGACCAGGGCGTCGATCGAGGTGACACTGTGATCAATTTCCGACAGCAGGGCGCGCATCGCCGGATCCAGAACGTCCGCGGCCGCATGCGCGGTTTCATCGGCCTCCTTTGCAGCCTCACCGGGGGCGACCCGAGCCTGACACATGCCGGAAGCAGCATGCGGATTGGCGGCTGCCCAAAAGCTGAACCAGCTTTGCAGCTCTTCCTTCAGATCATCAACACAATCCACCGGTTTGGCCCCCTGCTTGATCAGCCGGTTGCTGCCCAGCGCCTGCGGATTGTTCCAGGCGCCGGGGACAGCATACACATCCCGACCCTGCTCCGCTGCCAGACGGGCCGTGATCAGCGAACCGCTGCGCTCGCTGGCCTCAATGACCAGGATGCCTGCCGAGAGTCCGCTGATAATGCGATTGCGACGGGGGAACAGCCGTGCGGAGGCCGGTGTGTCCGGCGGCATTTCGCTGACCAGTGCACCGCCGCCATCGAGAATGGCAGATGCGAGGGCCTGATGCTGGCGCGGATACACGCGTTCAACACCCCCTCCCAGCACGGCGACGGTGCAGCCTCCGGACCTCAATGCGGCAGCATGCGCCAGACCATCAACCCCCAGCGCCAGGCCACTCGTCACGGTGACCCCCATTTCGGTCAATGCCGCTGCAAACAGATCGGTCGCCTGACGGGCAGACGGTGAAGGTTTGCGAGTACCCACCAACCCAAGCTGCAGGCCATGCAGGGCTTCCACCTGACCCTTGACGTAGAGCACCGGTGGCGGGTCGGTCAATGTGCGCAGCAACGCGGGATAGGCGGCGTCATAGAGCGGGATCAGGGCGCACCCGGGGGTTTCTGCCCAGTGCAGACTGCTGACATCCCGTTCATCCAGCAACCGGTCTGACCCCCAGACCGCTTCAAGACGCTCGCAGACGGCCTTGCCACGTGGTTTGGCACGGACCATCACTTCGGGCAGGGCATCGGGGCAGTGAATAACGTCAGCAATCTCTGCGAGGGTGCGAGCACCCAGTCCGGGGAGCCGGCAAAGATTCAGCCAACGAATCAGATCAGACATGCATTCACACTCCCTGTGCAAAACCGGCGCCTTCCTGGCGCCGGTCTGTCGGTTTGAAGGTTGCGCGGGCGCTTAAGGCTTGCGCACTTCGTCCAGAATGGCCAGCGGTCGCTCGGCGCGCAGAATCAGACCGTAGCTGACCTTGTCGAAAACCCGGAAAATCATCATGATGCCAGCGCGCTCGGAAGGCAGTTGCAGAATATCCTTGGTGTACGGGTCCTTCACTTGCTCACCCTTCTTGTACACCGCCAGCACATTGCCTTGCTTCACCTTGTCGGCGCCCAGATTCACGACCACCACATCATACTGGCCGACCTGGGACACCCCGTCGAGCACGGCAATCATCTTGCCTTCCACATCGGTGTCCGGCACGCTGGGGACGAAATTGGTGGCCAGTTCGCGATCTTCCTCGTGCAGCAGACGATCACCCGCGAGAATCTCCGCAGAGGACTTCTGCACCAGGTACGTGCCAATCTCCCCACGTGCTTCCGTGATCTTGCCATGCGCAATGGCCCGGGCTTCCAGCCCCAGGAATTCATTGGTATCCGGATCCACATAGGTGGTGGCTTCACGGTAGACGCCGTAGGCCTCTTCCGGCTTCGTCTCACCGCGGACATACACGCTGTCACCTGCGCCCACCACCAGATTGCCGCGCTTGCCCTGCAGCACGTACGGAGCCTTGTCCAGCTCCTCACGGGTGACGATACGGGTGGTCGTCAGGAAGGGCGCGATGGCATCCAGCGGAATGGACGGGATGGCGCTGGCCAGCGGTGTGGCCCGGACCTTGGGAGACAGCTTGAGGGTGCCGGCCGCTTCACTGCGCTTGCCCACGGTCACCCGGCGCTTGCCATCGATATACACCAGCGTGAGCACATCTCCGGGATAGATCAGGTGGGGGTTGGCAATCTGCGGGTTGGCATACCAGATCTCAGGCCAGTACCAGGGATTGTTGAGAAAACGGGAAGATATATCCCAGAGGGTATCCCCTTTTACAACCGTATAGGTTTCGGGATAGTCATTTCGCCACTGGGCCTCAGCCCAGCTCCATTGGGCCAGCATCAGGCCGACTGCCAAAGACACGATGGAAAGTACTTTCCGCATAGTGATTTCCTTAAATTCCGGGGCCCGCGGGCGCGCTCCTCGTATACTGCCTGAAAACGAGAATATTTGTACTCACTGGGTCACTGATAGATAATACTAGCAGCCATTCCCGATTCCATACCACAATTTTACTACAGTTTGTTATGAGTAAGCTCCAAATTCTTGAATTCCCTGACCCTCGTCTGCGTACAGTCGCGAAGCCTGTCACAAAAGTGGACGCCCGAATCCAGCGACTGGTGGACGACATGTTCGAGACCATGTACGACGCGCCGGGAATCGGGCTGGCCGCCACGCAGGTCAATGTACATGAACGTGTCATCGTCATCGACGTGTCCGAGGACAAGGATGAACCCCTGGTGTTCATCAATCCGGAAGTCGAAGTGCTGGACGGAGAGCCGGTGCCCATGGCCGAAGGGTGTCTGTCCGTGCCCGGCTTCTACGAGGATGTCGAGCGCATCGAGCATGTCCGCGTGCGGGCACTCGACCGTAACGGCGAGCCGTTCGAGCTGGAAGCCGAGGGCCTGCTGGCGGTGTGCATCCAGCACGAGCTGGATCACCTCAACGGCAAACTGTTTGTGGACTATCTCAGCCCCGTCAAACGCACCCGTATTCGCAAGAAGCTGGAAAAACAACATCGTCGCATGGCATAAGCCGACGCAATGGGAGAAAGCATGTCGCACCCCGCGCCTGGCCTGCGCATTGTCTACGCCGGCACCCCGGATTTCGCCGCCACGGCACTGCATGCCCTGATCGAGGCCGGCTTTCCGCCTGTCGCGGTCTATACGCAACCGGATCGTCCGGCCGGACGTGGTCACAAGCTGCAGCCCTCACCGGTCAAGCGCGTGGCACTGGAGGCCGGACTGCCGGTCGAGCAGCCGCTCAACTTCAGGACCGCTGACGCCATCGACACCCTGGCCGGTTATCAGCCGGATCTGATGATCGTCGCTGCCTACGGGCTCATTCTTCCCAGGGCTGTGCTCGACATTCCACGCCTGGGCTGCATCAATATCCATGCGTCATTACTGCCGCGCTGGCGCGGTGCCGCCCCCATCCAGCGGGCCATCGAGGCAGGGGACACCCAAACCGGCATTACGCTGATGCAGATGGATGAGGGACTGGATACCGGGGACATGCTCGTTCGTGAGGCGATCGATATCCAGCCCACCGATACCGGTGGTACCCTTCATGACAAGCTCGCCACCCTGGGCGCACAGATGATCGTGCCGCTGGTTCAGCGGCTGGCGTCCGGTGAAATGCTCACCGGTACCGAACAGAACGATGAGGACGCCACCTACGCGAAAAAAATCGGCAAGGCGGATGCCCGGCTGGATTGGTCTTGCCCGGCCGACCGTCTCGAGCGCATTGTCCGTGCTTATCATCCCTGGCCGGTGGCCTGGTCACCCCTGGGGGATCAGGTGGTCAAGATTCACGCTGCGCACGTTATGACAGAGGATGCCGAAGCGCTGCCCGGCACCGTGCTGGAGAAATCGCCGGAAGGCATCCGCGTCGCCTGCGGCGAAGGCCAACTGATTGTTACCCGCCTGCAGCTGCCAGGTGGCAAGCCCCTGAGCGTGAGGGATTTCATCAACGGTGGGAAACCACTGCTGGAGCCGGGTACCCGGCTGGGATAGGGCCATGCCAAACAAGAAAAGCAAGCGGAGCCACAACCATCCGCTGACCGCCCGGATTGCGGCCATCGATGCGCTCATGCAGGTGCTGAAGCAAGGTCGCTCCCTGGCAGATGTCATGGGTGAGCTCAGACCCCGGGTCAAGGATGCTGACCGCAGCCTGTTCCAGGCACTCACCTACGGGGTGCTGCGCCACTACAATGCACTGACCGTGGCGCTGGATGCCTTTATCGACAAGCCCTTCAAGCCCAAGGATCAGGATCTGGATATCCTCCTGCGTGTTTCCGCCTTCCAGTTGCTGTTTCAGAGCACGCCCGACTACGCGGTCGTGAACGAAGCCGTCAAGGCAACGCGCACGCTGAAGAAAAACTGGGCCAGCGCTCTGGTCAATGCCGTGCTGCGGGAGCTGTTGCGCCAGCAGGAACAGGTGCAACAGCGGCTGCGCGAAGATCCCCGGTGCCGCAACGAAATACCGGAGTGGTTGCTCACTCACCTGTAGAATGACTATCCGGAACGCTGGCAGGCCATCGCCGCGGATCTGGCCACCCCCGCGCCCATGACCCTGCGGATCGCAACCCGCCAGGTGACACGGGAAGACTACCTGCACATGCTGGCGGAGCAGGGCATACAGGGGCATGCCACACCCTTCAGCCAGACGGGCATTCAGCTTGAGCAGCCCGTCTCCGTTGACGACCTGCCCCAGTTTCACGAGGGCTGGGCGAGCGTGCAGGATGAAGCCGCTCAGCTCGCCGCGCAATTGCTGGCACCCCGCGATGGTGAACGCATCCTGGACGCCTGCGCCGCGCCCGGCGGCAAGACCGTTGCCCTGCTGGAGGCGTGCGGGGACATCGAGCTGCTGTCTCTGGATGCGGATGCTGCCCGCCATGCCCGGACCGTCGAGTACCTCAACCGCTGCCACGTGCATGCCCAGGTCAAGACCGGTGACGCTGGTGACCCCATGAACTGGTGGGACGGTCGCCCCTTCGACGCCATTCTGCTGGATGCACCGTGCAGCGCCACGGGCGTCCTGCGCCGTCATCCGGATATCCGTTTTCTGCGGCGCCAAGAAGATATTCAGGCACTCGCCCAGCTTCAGGCGCGCCTGTTGGATGCGCTGTGGCCGACACTCCGGCCTGGCGGCCGGCTGCTGTATGCCACCTGCTCGGTACTCAAGGCGGAAAACGACCACGTGATCGAAGCCTTCTGCCACCGTTCCCATGCCCGCGTGCGTGTACCGGAGCTGGATTCAGGCGTGGCCAGCGCGTGGGGGCGCCAGTTGCTGCCGCAACTTAACGGTCACGACGGCTTCTACTATGCTTTGCTGGAGAAACCCGTACAGGGGTAAACCATGAAAATACTGATTCTCGGGGCAGGACAGGTTGGCGGTACACTGGCTTTCCATCTCGCCAGTGAGCAAAACGATATCACCGTCATCGATAACGACATGGAACGCCTGCGTCATCTGCAGGATCGTATCGACATTCGTACGGTCAACGGCCCGGCGTCCCACCCCAGCGTCATGAAACAGGCCGGCGCGCAGGACACGGAGCTGCTCATCGCCGTGACCAACAGCGATGAAGTCAACATGGTCGCCTGCATGATTGCCGACCGTCTGTTCAACATCCCCACCCGCATCAGTCGCATTCGCTCCGCCGACTATCTGCGCAGCGAAAACCTGTTCGACCTCAAGACCGGGTTTCCCGTGTCGGTCATCATCAGTCCTGAAGATGTCGTGACGGACTACATCAGCCGCCTGATCGAATATCCCGGCGCGCTGCAGGTACTGGACTTTGCCAAGGGCAAGGTGCGTCTGGTGGGCATCCGTGCCAAGGCGGGCGGACCGCTGGTGGGACATGCCATCCGCCACCTGCGTGAACACCTGCCCAACATCGACACGCGTGTGGCCGCCATCTACCGGCGGGAGCGCGGCCGGGAGGGTGCCATCATTCCGGAAGGGGATACGGTCATTCAGGAAGGGGATGAGGTGTTTTTCATCGCCGCGGCCAATCACATCCGCACGGTGATGACCGAACTCTCGCCGAAGGAACAGCCAAACAAGCGCATCATTATCGCCGGTGGCGGCAACATCGGGCTGCGACTGGCCAAGACGCTGGAACAACGCTACAACGTCAAGCTCATCGAACGCACGCTGACCCGATGCCACGCTTTGACCGAACAGCTCTCGCGCACCATCGTGCTGCATGGCAATGTCGCCGACAAGGAGATTCTCAAGGAAGAAAACATCGAGGCCACGGACGTCTTCTGCGCCGTCACCAACGATGATGAAGCCAACATCATGGCCGCCATGCTGGCCAAGCATCTGGGTGTGCGGAAGGTCATGGCGCTGATCAACAATCCTGACTACGTGGACCTGATTCAGGGGGGCGACATTGATATCGCCATTTCACCCCAGCAGATCACCATCGGCTCACTGCTCACGCATGTGCGTCGCGGCGAAATCGAGAACGTGCACTCTTTGCGCAAGGGCGCGGCTGAAGCCATCGAGGTGGTGGCCAAGGGCGATCACCGCTCGTCCAAGGTGATCGGAAAACGCCTGGACGAAGTGGATCTGCCCAAAGGCGCGACCATCGGTGCAATCGTACGCCCCGGCGAAGTTCTGATCGCGCACGACCATTTACGCATTCAACCCGATGATCACGTCATCATTTTCGTGGTCGACAAATCCAAGGTCGCCGAAATCGAACGCCTGTTTGCCGTGGGCCTGGGATTCTTCTGACATGCACTTTTCCGTTGTCGCCCGAATTCTGGGACTGCTCATCATGGTCTTCAGCCTGACGATGGTGCCGCCCATTCTCGTCTCCCTCATTTTCGAGGATGGGCACATACGCCCCTTTGCCATCGCCTTCGTGCTGCTCCTGGTGGTCGGGACACTGGTCTGGGCACCCTTCTACAAGGCGCGGCAAGAGCTCCGGGTCCGCGACGGGTTCATCATCACTGCGCTGTTCTGGCTGACGCTCGGGCTCTCCGGGGCCGTCCCGCTGATGCTGAGCGAAAATCCCCACCTGAGTGTGGCAGACGCAATTTTCGAGTCCGTGTCGGGCCTCACCACCACCGGCGCAACGGTCATCACCGGAATCGACAGCCTGCCCAAATCCATCCTCTGGTACCGCCAGCAACTCCAGTGGCTGGGAGGCATGGGCATCATCGTACTGGCCGTGGCCATCCTGCCCATGCTGGGTATCGGGGGCATGCAGCTGTACCGCGCCGAAGCCCCGGGGCCGGTCAAGGACTCGAAGCTGACACCCCGCATCACCGAAACAGCCAAGGCGCTGTGGTACATCTATCTGGGCCTGACCGTGGCCTGTGCGCTGGCCTATTATCTGGCAGGCATGGATGCATTCGATGCCATCGGCCACAGCTTTGCCACAGTCGCCATCGGGGGCTTCTCCACCCATGATGCCTCCATTGGCTACTTCGACAATCCGATGATAGAGCTGGTCGCCATCGTGTTCATGGCGATCTCCGGCATCAATTTCGCGCTTCACTACATGGCCTGGCACCCGAAAGCCCGCCAGCGTGGCGTCTATTGGCGTGACTCGGAATTCAAGTTCTATGTCGGACTGCTCACGGGGGCTTCGGTATTTGCCGTACTGTATCTGGTCGCCACGGACACCTATGGCCCGCTGGAAGCCCTGCGCCGGGGGGTGTTTGAGGTGGTGTCCATTGCCACGACCACCGGCTTTGCCACCGCAGATTTTGCTCAGTGGCCGCTCGCGTTACCCTTTGG
>RFIV01000074.1 GCA_003695085.1 Gammaproteobacteria bacterium | reverse complement strand
CGGAATGACAGCGTTTCCCCGAAGCGTCTCGCGGCCTGAGTCGTTTCCGGGAAGCGCTGTCGGCTCCGGCAGCGTTCCATTGCATGCACACAAGGTATCCGCGCGTCAGGATCGGCTGAATCGCTGTGACAGGATCAGAAAGACTCGCTGAACAAATGGAGAGTCAGGATGGTGCCGGAGGAGAGAATCGAACTCTCACTCCCGAAGGAACACGATTTTGAGTCGTGCGCGTCTACCAGTTCCGCCACTCCGGCACAGGAGGAGTCAGGTGCCGGATTATAGCGGGTTGGACGGTCAGGTCAACTGCGAAAACGGTATTCTGTCCGGAACAAATTGTGTATCCTTTTCACCCACTTACTCAAGCAGAGCGAAGAACACTCAGTGATCCGGATATTTTTGGGTCTGGCACTTGTTATGGGCCACGTGCTGGTGGCCTGGGGTGCCGTTCAGGTGCCGTTGTATCAGGCTGAAGTGGAAGTCAGGGATCGGCAGCCCGCCACGCGTGACCGCGCTTTTCGGGAGGCCCTGGAAGTGGTGCTCGATCGATTGACGGGAACCGCCGATTGGCGCACGGATCCTGCAATGGCCGGCATGCTGCCCCGGGCTGCTCAGTGGGTGGAGCGCTATCAATATCACGAGCGTACCGAGACAACATCCGCCGAACCTGCTGCAGGTGAGGAAAGCCTGGATCTTTCCGCCTTGCAGGGCATAGAGCTTCCGACCCGGCTTTGGCTGGAAGTCAACTTTGCCCCGCGTGCATTGGCAAGCAGCGTCAAGCGAAGCGGGTACGCCATCTGGGAAGGGCCTCGTCCGCAGCTGGTTGTGTGGTTGCTTGACGACGGGCTTTCCGGGCGCCGCTGGGTGGGCCCGGAGGACCCGCTCGGGAAGGCGTTGCAGCGGGCAGCTGATCACTGGGGGCTGCCCCTGGTCTGGGTGCAGTCCCGGCCTGAATTGGTGGGCCGTGTGCAGATGGCCGATGTGGCGGGCGGGTTTATGGAAGATTTTCGCACCCTGCAGGCACAGATTGCCGGTACGGACGGATACCTGCTGCTCAAATCACGCCCCCTTCCGGGCGGCACTGTCAGTCTCTCGGGGGAGTTTGCGCTGCATGAAGGTGATGTGCATGCGCTTGAGCCGGCAAAAGACGATCCCGACAGTGTGGCACAGGTGGCCCTGTCTGCCGTCAGTCGCGTGCTGGCCTCGCGCTTTGCCGTCGCCTACGACCTGACGCTCGAGAACCGGGCCCGGATACAGGTACAGGGGGTGGACAGTTATCACGCATATGCCCGCACGTTGCGCTACCTTGAAGCGCTGCCGCCCGTAGAGCAGTTGACGCCGGTACGTCTTGAAGGCGATGTTCTGGAGGTTGAAGTATCCCTGGCGACATCCGCGGCCAGACTGGCCGAGTTCATGGGACTTCGCCCGTTCCTGAATCCGGCCATGCCACTTGAGACCGTGCCGGCACAAAGTGAACTTCCGGTGCTGTACTTTCTGTATCCGCAGCAAGCCCGGCTGCCGGAGCAAAGTCAGTGATGCGTCAGCTGCCGAATGTTCTCACACTGGTGCGGATCTGCCTGGTGATCCCGGTGGCCCTTGAGCTGCACGCCGGTCATTACCGCAATGCCATAGGTCTGTTTCTCTTTGCTGGCCTCACCGATGCACTGGATGGCTATCTGGCGAGACGTTTTGACTGGCGTACCCGGTTTGGCGCCCTCGCGGACCCGGTGGCAGACAAGTTGTTTCTCGTGACCACCTTCATTATCCTCGCGCTCAGCGATCGGGTGCCACTCTGGCTGATGATCGTCGCCCTCGGTCGTGACCTCTGGATTGTGACGGGCGTGCTGGTTTACCGTATCCTTCGCGGCCAGTTCGAGATTCGCCCGAGTGTTTGGGGCAAGCTGTCCACCTTTACCCAGATTGGTTACCTGGCCACGGTGATCGTCCACGCGGCCGGGGTGGACCTGTTGGCACCGATTCTGGAGCCGCTGACATGGGCAGTGGCTGCACTGGCGGTACTCAGCGGGCTGGATTACACGCGACAGGGCTGGATAAGGGTGAGAACCAGGCAGGAGGGCAGACACTGATGTTTCCACGGCAGTTGCCGCTGGACTATCGCTGGCCGGACAATTTTTCGCTGAGCCATTACCAGGACGTGGCGGAACCGCCATTGTTGCCGTTGGTACAGGCGCAGGCCGAAGGTACTTCTGAAGACATGCTGCTGTACCTGTGGGGCGCAGAGGATACCGGAAAGAGTTTTCTGTTGCAGGCGGCCGCACAGCATGCCAGCGACCAGGGGCGGGCAGTCATGTATCTGCCCGTGCCGGAATTGCTGCAATGGTCACCTGATGTGCTGGACGGGCTGGAAACTCTGGATCTGCTGTGTATCGACGATATTCAGGCGCTGTCTGATGACTCGGTTGATCCTCGCTGGCCCGAGGCCTTCTTCAACCTGTTCAATCGGGCCCGCGATGCGGGGAAATGCTGGTTGGTCAGTGCAGACCGCACTCCCAGGGAGCTGGAGGTTCCGCTGGCTGACCTGGTCAGCCGGCTGCAGTGGGGGGTAGTGCGCCAGGTGCCTCGCCTTGATGAATCGAGCATGTTCCGTTTCTGGGCGGACCGTGCCCGGGATCGGGGTATCGTGCTGGATGAGGACGTCCAGCAATTTGTCATGCGACGTGCCGAACGCAACCTGCCTGCGCTCATGCGCTTGCTGGATGAGCTGGACGAGGAATCGCTGGTCGAAAAACGTCGCATTACCGTTCCGTTCATCAAAAAGGTGACAGGTTGGTAGGCCGCCGCTACCATGACACAAAAAAAGGAGACAGGCATGATCACTCGGGTCGTTTTCAATCAGAAGGGTGGAGTGGGCAAGTCCAGCATCGCATGTAACCTGGCGGCGGTGAGTGCCAGCCAGGGCAAGCGGACGCTGGTCATTGATCTTGATCCGCAGGCCAACAGCACACTTTATCTGCTCGGCCAGACCGATGTGAAGGATACGGTTGCAGATTTCTTCGAACAGACCGTTGCTTTCAACCTGTTCAACAAGAAGTTTGAGGACTACATTCACGCCACCCAGTTTCCCGGGCTGTTTGTCATGCCCGCCAGCGCGGAACTGGACTATCTCGAACGCAAGCTCGAGTCGCGCCACAAGATCTACAAGCTGCGTGATGCCCTGAAGAAACTGGAGGGAGCATTCGATCAGATTTATATCGACACGGCACCGGCGCTGAACTTTTATACCCGGTCGGCGCTGATTGCTGCGCACAAGGTTCTCATTCCCTTTGATTGTGATGATTTCTCCCGACAGGCCCTGTACAACATCCTGGGCGAGATTCAGGACCTGAAAGAAGATCACAACCCCGGTCTGGAAATTGAGGGTATTGTCGTCAATCAGTTTCAGCCGCGCGCGTCTCTGCCACAGCAGCTTGTGGAAGCGCTGACGGAAGAGGGGTTGCCAGTGCTGCCCGTCAAACTGAACAGTTCGGTGAAGATGAAAGAGTCTCATCAGGCCCACCAGCCTCTGATTTACTTTGCGCCGCGTCATGCGCTGACCGAACAGTTCCGTGAGCTGTATGCGCACCTTCAGGGCGAGCGGGCCGGAGCAGGTGTGCATGCCTGAGCGTGATTACCACTCGGAAATTGCCGACCGCCTGCTCATCCTGGAGCAGCACATGCGGGACGCCGGCCTCTGGTCTGACACGCCCCCGGCACCGGAGGCTTTCAGGAGTACCGTCCCTTTTTTTGCGGATCGCATGCACCTGGGCGAGTGGCTGCAGTTTGTGTTCATTGTGCGTATCCGCGCGTTGATTGAGGCAGACGCACCGCTTCCGGGGCCCTGTGCGATACACCCGATTGCCGAAGAATGGCTCAAATCGATGGAGCGGCAGCACGACGCGCTGCTCGAAGTCATCGGTGAAATTGATGCCCTGATCAGTCACGGAGCTGCTCAGGCCTCACCCCGCCACTAGGGTATTACGATCTATCGGCAAGCAGTCCATGGAGATGTGACCGAATGGCCGGTACCACCTCAGTCTCAAACCAGGGGCGCTGTGCAAGCCAGCGGCGATTTCTCGGGGACGGGTGGGGGAGAGGAATGCGCTCGGGAAACCAGTCTCGCCAGCGTCTCACTGTCTCATCCAGACTCAGCTTGCGCGCTTCGGGCAGATAGGCCCGTTGGGCATAACGGCCCACCAACAGCATGCAGCGCAGATGGGGCATGGTCTCAAGCAGTGACGGATGCCACGTCTCGTAGCACTCCGGCCGTGGCGGCAGATCGCCCGTACGGCCCTTTCCCGGGTAGCAGAAACCCATCGGTACGATGGCGATGCGGGTTGCATCATAGAACAGGGATCGCTCCAGCTGCAGCCACGCCCGCAGGCGGTCTCCACTCGGATCATTCCAGGGAATACCGGTCTCGTGGACCCGGCGTCCGGGCGCTTGGCCTACAATGAGTACGCGTGCAGAAGGGCTGACCCGGATAACGGGGCGAGGTGTCAGCCAGCGTTCGCAGAGCCGGCAGGCCTCGATTTGTGTGACCAGCGACTGCTGGTTCAGGGCTGATGCTTCAGCGTCCATCTGTGCACGACCTTGTAGCGGGGCACCTGAGGCGCCTGACTGACGTACAGTCTTGCCTCGTTGACCGTGTATTCAATATTCAATGGTTGCATGGCAGGCAGGTTGCTGGCGGCGGCTCGCCCTGATTTCAGCCAGCACAGTGTGACATGGGGCCGCCACGGGCGGGTTTCGGGTGTCAGTGTGGGCCATTCGCCAGAAAGCTGCGCCAGCGTGTTCCGCGTGCAGGCGTGCAGCGCTTTCAGGGCGTCTGTTGGCTGAACCTCTGCCGCGATCAGCCGGGGTCGTGCGGGCGACGGGAAAACCACCGTTCGGTTCAGAGTCACTTCACAGGCTGTACAGTCTGGCAGCACTTCATCCAGTGCCTCTACCAACGTCTGAATGATGTGGGGTGTCTGATCCCCCAGAAAATGAAGCGTAATGTGATAATCGGCCGGATGCACCACGCGTGAGGCAGAGTCGGGTGCCTGCCAGCATGCCTTTAGCACGCGTGCGGTATCCCTGGTTACCGGAAGCGCCAGGAAAGCTCTTTGGAACAGGGGGTCAACGTGATGGGTCATGATGTTTGGCCAGCCAGCCAGCGCTGGCGCGCTTCGCGGGTCATTCGATGCCAGTCGAGAATCACCTTCAGTGGACGCTTGCAGCCGACGCAGACCTCCCTGTCGTCCAGACAACACTGACGAATGCAGGGATCAAGCGGATCCTTTTTACGGTGTGGTACGCAAGGGGAGGTCATACTGGCTCTCCGAAGGCAGCTCTCCACTTGCATTTTCCCTGATGTAGCCCGCGATGTCATCCTGGGCAATCGGTCGGCTGTACAGGTAGCCCTGGAGCAGCTTGACCTTTCGTTGACGGAAGAACATTGCCTGCTCCTTGCGCTCGATTCCTTCGGCCATGAGGATCAGCCCGGTATGCCCGGCGATACCGATCAGCGTGTCAATCAGTGTTTCAGCCGTGCTGTCTCCGGGAACACGTTGCACCAATCGCCGGCCTACCTTGACGGCTGTCAAGGGCAGTTGCACGAGATCCGCCAGGTTCGACAAACCATCTCCAAAGCTGTCCAGAATCAGGTCCACACCCTGATCATGAATGGCAGCGAGTGTTTCCGAAACTTTTTCTTTCTGTGAAGCGAGAATGCTTTCCTTGAGCTCTATGGCAATCAGACGCGGATCCGCATGCGTTTCGGTGAGTGCCCGTCTGAGGGACTCCACGATGCGTCCGTCGGCCAGCTGCCGGGTGGACACATTCATGCTCACCCGGATAGGTTGCCCGGCGACGTGGGAGATCATTCGCGCCTGCAGGCAGACATTGATCAGGGCCCAATCCGCAATCCTGGGCAGCAGACCCATGTTGTCCGCCGTATCGAGAAAATCGCGGGGAGGCACCAGGTGACCGTCCGGATGACGCCATCGCAGAAGTGCCTCGAATGCGACAATTCGGCGGGTTTCGGTATCGATCACAGGATGATAGAGCAGGGTGAAGCCCTCATGGCGGACGGCCTCGCTCAAAGCGCTCTCAAGTCGCAGTTGGGCCTGCAGCGAGTCATTCATGTGCGGGGCATAAAGGGCAATCCGGTTGCGGCCCGCTTTCTTGGCGGCGTACATGGCCATGTCCGCACATTTGAGCAGCCCGGAATAGGTCATGCCATCCTGGGGCGCAATGGCGACGCCGATACTGCCCGAGATGGTCAGGGTCTGGTTTTCCAGCCTGACAGGCTCGAGAATCGCGTCCAGTACGTGCCGGGCCACTTTTCGGGCGCCTTTCGGGCCATCAACCTGGTTGAGCAGCAGCACGAACTCATCGCCACCGAGGCGACAGACTGTATCCTCTTCTCGCAGGCACCTCTTGAGGCGCTCGGCGATAACGCGCAGAAGGGCATCGCCTGCATCGTGCCCCAGTGTGTCATTGATGCGCTTGAAATGATCCAGATCCAGGTTGATCAGCGCCATGCGTCCACCGCTTCGCTGAATATGTTTCAGCGTTTGATTGCAGCGTTCTTCAAGCAATCGTCGGTTGGCGGTCTCGGTCAGTGGATCAAAATGGGCCAGATAGAACAGGCGCTCTTCATTGGAGCGCATTTCAGTCAGGTCATTCCCGACCAGGATGAGCGAGCGGTCGCTATCCTGCCCCGGATAATCCGCCAGAGTCCAGCGAATGTGCCGGATGCCCTCGCGTCCTTCCATCGTCAGATCAATGCAGCGCTGTCTGGCACGCCCCTCCAGAATGGCACGTGCGTGCGAGCTGAGTGTGGCAGCGTCCTCGTCTGACAGCAAAGCCTGCATGGAGTCGGGCATATGGCCGTGAAACAGCATCTTTTCTGCGGTCTGGTTGGCTTGCTGAAGGCGAAGATTGGCTGACAGCACGAGTATTGGAACAGGTGACGCATCCAGCAGGGCCTTGAGCTTGCGATAGGCCCCCTGATAACGTTGCTCGGCCATCCGGCTCTGTCGTATCTCGTCATGCAGGGCCTGATTGATGCTGTGCAGTTGTTCCGTTCGCGCGCTGACCTCGTCCTCAAGTCGCGCGAAGGCCTGCGCGCGCTCCTTGCGGACATGCAGGATATAGATGCTGATGGCCAGAAACATGAAAGGTTCGAACCAGACATGCACCGACGCCGCGTACGGCGGTGTGAGATCAGGTGCCAGCAGCCACGCCGTGGCGATGGCCGTGAGGGCACAGAGTTTGCGTGCCAGCTCCAATGGCGCATACAGGATGCTCCCCATCATGACCGCTGCAGCCAGGTAGCTGGTCTGGGTTTCATGCAAGGCAGCAGGCAGGGTTGTGAGGATCATGGCCAGCGCCCAGAGGACAAGCGCGACCACTGTGTGCCGGGCTGGTGTCCGGTGGGGGGTTGCCAGTTGAAACCCCGCCAGGAACGGGAGTCCCATTGAGGCGATCCATCCCACAACCTGGTCCGACGAGGGCGACAGGTCCGGTTGCAAGCCGGTTGCGACGAGCGTGGCAGCCATGATGGTCATGAGCAGTCCCAGCCCGTATTGGTTGGAGATGGGTTTCAGGAAGTCAGGTTGGCGGCTCAGCAGCAGCACGAAAAGCGGCTGGGCTGCGAGGCCCGCGATCAGGATGCTCAGGCGCGTGATGTTATGAATCAGTGAACCTTGCCAATGCTGTACAAACAGAATAACGGCTGTACCCAGGGTGTAGACACAGATGCTGATCCAAAGCGCCTGAGGGCGTTGCCTGCGAAGCCAGGGCAGCAGCAGGGCGGGCAACCAGGGGGCGAGCTGCTCCCGGGGCGCCGGCTGAAGCACCAGCCAGGCGCAGAGCACAAGCAGTGCGGGCAGCACAAAAAGGGGAAGTTGTGCAGCCAGAGAGCGTAAAGGGGTCACCGCGAGGTGCGCAGCGGCTCCCTTGTCCGGAGGTCTTTCGTACATGCCGGTCCTTTGGCAGTCGTTATTCTTCTTCGTCTTAGGCGTTCAATATACCTTGCCGTTCACATCCCGCCGAGTACGTACTTGTAACAGCCTGTCAGAAAATGTAGCCGTTTTATTGCAGTCGCATCGAAAGGTCAATGGCCCGAACGTGCTTGGTCAGTGCGCCGACCGAAATGAAGTCCACACCGGTTTCCGCGACCTGAACAAGCGTGGCGTCATCAATGCCGCCTGATGCTTCAAGCTCGGCCCGGCCTGACACGCGCTGAACCGCTTCACGCATCATGTCAGGCGTGAAGTTGTCCAGCATGATCCGCTCTGCACCCGCTTCGACCGCCTCGTCCAGTTGCGCGAAGTTTTCGACTTCCACTTCCACCGGCTTGCCCGGGGCAATACGACGGGCCGCTTCGACGGCGGCCGCAATCGATCCGCACGCCAGAATGTGGTTCTCCTTGATCAGGAATGCGTCCCACAAGCCCATGCGGTGGTTGGTGCAGCCCCCGGTGCGAACGGCATACTTGAGCGCCTGGCGCAGTCCCGGAACGGTCTTGCGTGTATCCAGAATTCTGGTTCGGGTATGGGCAACCTTGCGCGCATACTCGTGGGCCACGGTGGCCACGCCCGAAAGCGTTTGCAGAAAGTTCAGTGCCGTGCGCTCAGCCGTAAGCAGTGCCCGTGCGTTGCCCCGGATTTCAAGAAATACCGTGTTGGCAGCCACGGCATCACCTTCCCGTGCATGCCATGTAATGTCCGCCTCCGAATCCAGCGCCCGGAAGACTGCTTCGGCCCAGGGTTGCCCGCACAGGATCATGTCTTCCCGTGTGAGGACGCGTGCATGCGCGGTTTCATCTGATGGAATCAGTTGAGCGGTGATGTCACCACTCTGAATATCTTCATCAAGCGCCTTTCGGATGTCTGCTTCAATGGCCTCTGCCAGCAATGCGTCCACGTCGTTTCTCCGGTGCCGGTCCTCAGGTGGCGCGCATTATAGCTGAACGATGCGATGGCTTCATCCGCCCGTATCTTGCCGGGCGACGGCTACGTGGAGTTGAAGTGGTTACCCACGCCCGGTGGCAGGCGGGCCGGAGTCTGCATTAGAATGGTGCGCAATGTGAACTGCTTCTCGTTGACACATTTGGTGACAATTTGCGTCAACCGATTGTCAGGGGGTGGCGTATAATGTCAACAAGTGAAAAAAAGAGTCCATGTGAGGGTACAGGCGTTCCTTGACATGCACCGTGGGAGGAAGAAATGGCCACAGAAAAGGTCGTGCAACTTGATGCCGTACGCCAATCATCCGGGCGCAATACCGGCATGAAAATTCCTCTGCCCCTCATTCTTCTGAGAGACAAGCTCAGCGAGACGCTGGCCCATCTGACGCAGACGCTCCTGGACAAGGCGGACGATGCCCTGTTCGAACTGGCTGACAAGGCGGCCACCAACGCAGATCAGACGCGCTATTTCGATGCCATGCGTATCGTTCGCCTGAATCGCGATGCGCTGCGCACCCGGTTTCTCAAAGGGTTTAGTGATGCGTTCCGATTTGAGCAAGGCAGGCGAGCCGAATCCAGCCTGAAGGATGCCAGCTTTGACCCCGAGACACTGACTCTGGTGGAAAATGACGCGCTTGAGCAGCGTGTCGCCGTGGACAGCATGGCCAGCCGGATTCGTTCGGATGCCGGCCAGGCACTCGAGCACTTGCAGATGCGGGTAGCGTCGCTGGTACCTGACGCGGATGTTGATGATGATACCTTGCCCATGGGGCCCAAGGTGCTGTCTCAGGCGTTCGCAGACGCCATGGATGGGATGGAGCTGGATCTCAGGGTTCAGCTGGTGCTTCTGAAGCTGTTTGAGCGGTTGGTGCTCAAGCCCTTTATCGAGTCCTACAAGGAAGCCAACAGTTTTCTGATTGCGCAAGGCGTCATGCCCGACTTGCGCACTGCACGGCCCGCCAGCCGTTCCGGTGGGGCAGTGAGGCCTCCGCTGGCATCTCAGGTACAGCGTACGTACGATCAGGCCACCGGCAGTGTTGAGGAGACAGGAGGCGAGGACACCTTTGCCTTGCTGCGCAGCCTCATGGCACACGCTGACGATGAGAGTGGCCGTGCGAGCGGAGGCGCTGCAGCTGGCATCATCGCACCGCGCACGGTGATCGCTGCACTGACGAATTTTCAGGCCCGGCCTGTGCCGGTGGCCCAGGCAGAGACAGGTTTGCTTGACTACCAGGCCCTGGTGCAGCAGATGGTTCAGCAGGTGTCACAGGGCAAGGGCCGGCTGGGACAGGTTGACGAAGATGTCATCAATCTGGTCTCCATGCTGTTCGAGTACATCCTGTCGGACAAGCAGCTCGAGCCCGCCATCAAGGCACAGATTGCGCGCCTGCAGATTCCTGTTCTCAAGGCGGCTCTGCTCGATCGCTCTTTCTTCAGCCGTCACAATCACTCCGCGCGCCGATTGCTCAATGAGTTGGCCACATCTGCCATCGGCTGGCAGCCGAAGGAAAACGGCCAGCGAGATCCCTACTATGAGACCGTTTCGGCGCTTGTGGATCGATTGGTGAATGAGTTCGACCGTGACTTCTCGCTTTTCGATGAAGTGCTGGAGAGTTTTCAGGCATTTTTGGAAGCGGAAGAGAAACGCCGCAAGCTGCTGGAGAAACGGACCTGCGATGCAGAGCAAGGCAGAGCCAAGGCTGAAATTGCCCGTGAACGCGTGCGTGAAGCCATTGCCTCGCGCACCGGCGACGCTGTGATCCCCGAGGCGATTGAAGCGCTGCTGTTCGAGGGTTGGTCAAACTGGGCGGTGCTTGTTTGGCTCAAGCATGGGCCGGAAAGCAAGGCGTTCTCCCAAGCCATGCAGGTGGTAGAGGATGTGGTCTGGAGTCTGGCACCGCCGGTTGACGATGAAGGCAGTCGCCGCAAGCTGTTGACCATGATTCCGGGCATGATCAAGTCGCTCAGAGAGGGGCTGGCGAGTGTGGCCGTCGATCCGGGGCAGCAGGATACCTGGCTCAAGGCACTCGAGAAGGCCCATCTGAAGGCCCTGCATCAACTGGCAGCGGCCGGGCGTCGTCCTGTTGCCCGCGATTCCGTCGAGGCAACAAGCCAGACAGACCGGGAAAGCCGGACGGATACTGCAAGTCAGGCGGCAGCGCCCGTTCACCCGGAAACACTGCCATCGGAACAGGCTGAAGAGCAGGAAGAGTCGGTCCGGCAGGCATCCGAGACAGAAACGGATACAGAGGCGGCCATGGAGGCGGCCGCTGAAGAGATTGTGCTGACCGCGCCCGATGAAAGGGGGGGGGGCGTCTATTCAGGCGAAGATGACAGCTTCCTCAAGGAGGTGGATGCACTCAAGGTCGGAAGCTGGATCGAGCTGCGCCAGAGTGAAAATAACAAGCAGCGCTGCAAGTTGGCCGCCATCATCCCGCAGGCGGACAAGTATATCTTTGTAAATCGCATGGGTGTGAAAGTCTGTGAAAAGACTCGCATGGGGATCGCTGTCGCCATGCGTGCGGGGCAGATTCGTATTCTGGATGACGGTATGCTCTTCGACCGGGCACTGGAAGCCGTAATCGGGTCGCTCCGCGCCAACCAGAAAGCAGGCTGACGCTTGCCCTGTTTCATGGGCTTGCCCTAAACTGCGGGCATGGATGTCCAACTGACCGAGGGCGGCTGGGTATTACCTGCCCGCCGCTGCCTTTCCCCTTTTTTCAACTCTCGCCCGACCGGAGCGGAAATCAGCCTGCTCGTCATTCACAACATCAGTTTGCCGCCAGGTCAATTTGGCACCGGCGATGTCCGGCGCCTGTTCACCGGAACACTGGACTGCGATGCCTGCCCCGAGTATGCCGATCTGAGAGGGTTGCACGTCTCGGCGCACCTGCTGATCGACCGGGAGGGGGCGTTGACTCAGTTTGTGCCCTTCAGTCTGCGTGCATGGCACGCAGGGAAATCCTGTTTCGAAGGGCGGCCGAACTGCAATGATTTCTCTGTCGGAATCGAGCTGGAGGGCACGGATACCCTCGCTTATACTGACGCCCAGTACCAGGCGCTGTCCGCCGTGGCACGAGCCCTGTTGAGGCGCTACCCGCGTTTGAGCCCCGAGCGCATGGTAGGACACAGTGATATCGCACCGGGGCGCAAGACGGACCCGGGGCCGGCGTTTGACTGGCAACGCTTCCGGGCTGAGTTGAGGGAGACAGCATGAGGTTTGTCATTGTTCTTCTGGCCTACTTTTTTCATCGGCGGTACCAGCTTGCGCTGACCGACCATCTTGACCGAAAAATCGAGTCGTTGCTTGAAAGGGCCGGCAGATCCGCTCCCTTGTCACCCCATTCTGCCTGGGGCTGGGTGGTATTGCCCGTACTGTTGCTGAGTATTGCGTTCCAGGCACTGGATGCTCTTTTCTTCGGCGTGGTCACGCTGGCACTGAACATATTTGTATTGGTTGCATGTATGGGCAGTACCAGCCTGAGACCGGCGATCGAAGCGTACATCGATGCCGGTCGCCGGGATGACTGGCAGAGTGCATGGCGCTATCTGGAGGCAGCCGGACTGAAACTGGAGGCATCTACCCGTAACGAGGAGAGCCTCAACAGGCAGGTGGCTGACTGGTATGTGCAGGAAAGCTTCGGACTCTATTTTCTGGTGACCTTCTGGTTCATGTTACTGGGGGCTCCGGGTGCGTTGTTTGCCCGCTTCATCTGGGTGGCCACGCGCCATGGCCAAGCCAATTGGGATGCACTGTCCCATGTCGTGTACTGGATTCCGGTGAGATTGATGGCATTGGGTCTGGGGCTGGTGGGCAATTTCATGGGGATGTTGCAGGCCAGCATCAGTGATCTCATCGACCCGCAAGCACGCTGGGAGCGGGTGCTCGCAAATGCGTCCAAGGGTGCGGCTGAGGGCCTCGGGCAGACTGGCAATCAGGCGAAGCTGAGCCCGGTATTGCACGCACGCCAGCTCATCAACTATGCATTTCTGGCCTGGTTGGTGGGGTTGGCCTTGCTCACGCTGGTTGGCACGATTGGCTGAATCAGCCTTCATTTATTACGCACTGTAACAATATCAAACTCAATTCATCTCTGAATGGCTATATAGTGTACAGGACGAAGTAGCAAAATACCGAAACCCTGCTAAGCTTGCTAATAGTCAACAAAATCAACGCTGTTGTACCGAGGTGATCGTGAAGTTCCTATTGCTGCCCGCCATCAGGCTCATGAACAGGCTCAAGCTGATTTACAAGTTTGCGCTGATCAGTGTGCTGTTCCTGCTGCCAATCATTGCATTGGGGTATAGCCTGGTCAGTCAGCTGTATGAGGATATCCAGGCCGTCCAGCATGAACGGGCGGGGCTGAAAGTGCTGGATGCATCAGCGTCAGCCTATCGTCTGGCCATTGATTACCGTGACTATCGCACGGTGGCCAAACTGCGACAGGCTCCGATGCTTGAGGACAAGTCACAGTATTTCCGCAAGAAGCTCAATGCCCAGCTCGATACTCTGGCCGCGCTGCCCATGCCCTTCGACAAGAAGGGCGACCTGAAGGCGCAGGTAGAAGAGGTGGTCAAGGCGTGGAAGCGACTGGTCGCCGAAGATGCCAATCAGATGACGCTTGAGCCCCAGTTCAACTACTACAATTCACTGGTCGCCAAACTGAGAGCACTTAACGGAAATATTGCTCAGCTTTCCGGCTTGTCACTGGATTCATCCCGTACCGTGCAGTTCATTCTCAGTTTCAACGACAAGCTGCAGGAAGCCGAAGACCTGCTGGGCAAGGCGCGTGCCACATCGTTTTTTGCGCTGGTTGAGGGGCGTGTGGCCTATGAAACCAGTGATGCGCTCAACGCGCTGTACGACCAGATGACCGCCATGCAGGTTGAGCTGGAACCGGCACTCGATGTCCTGCTGGCAGCGTCACCCGAAGTCAAACGCGCCCTGGCGGGGCTTGCGGATCAGGTCCGCAGCGCACTTCCCAGGGTCCGGGACAGCATGGACGAAAATATCATCACGCCTGCTGCCCTGGAGATGACACCCGAGGAATTCGAAGCCCTGGCGGGTGACGCCTTCAAGGTATTGAGTGATTTTGAAGAAGCGGCATCGGCTCAGATCGAAGCGGTGCTGGCAGCACGGCTGGATGAAAGCTATCAGACGCTGACCACCTTGTTCGTGGTACAGGGCACACTGCTTCTGATCATCATTTATCTTTATAGTGGGTTCTTTGTGTCCGTAAAGGGTACCATCGAGCGATTCGCACAGGCGGCGGAGAAGGTGGCGCATGGCGATCTGACGGTGCAGCTGGCGATGTCCAACAAGGACGAGATGGGCGCCTTGACAGAGGAATTCAACAAGATGACCGGCAAGATGCACGACCTGATCAAGGTCGTGGCAGAAACCGGGCAGGAAGTTGATCAGCAGGCCAGCCGTGTGCATGGCCTGGCGGCAGAGAACCGGGATGCTGTGGCAACACAGATGACCGAGACGGAGCAGATAGCAACAGCCATGCATCAAATGGCCGCCACGGTGGATGAAGTGGCGCGCAGTTCGGAAGCGGTCGCCGAATCCGCCAACTCTGCCCATGATGAAGCCGCCAAGGGACAGGGCGTGGTAGAGGAAACCCTCAGTACCATCGAGGTGCTGGCAGCGGAAATCAACCGCTCCATGGAGCGCATCAACACGGTGGCTCAGGATTCGGAGAGCATTGCTCAGGTACTGGTCGAGATCAAGGCCATCGCCGATCAAACCAACTTGCTGGCGCTCAATGCAGCCATCGAGGCCGCGCGTGCCGGAGAGCAGGGGCGTGGGTTTGCGGTGGTAGCAGATGAGGTGCGGACACTTTCACAGCGCACTCAGAAATCCACGGAAGAAATTGAGGCAATGATTGACCGCCTGCAATCGGGTGTGGGCAACGCGGTGACGGCCATGCAGGATAGTTATCAGGCGACGCAGCGGACGGTCGAGCAGTCCAACAATGTTGCTGCAGCCCTGAATAACATCGTGGCGGCGGTGGGCAACATCGTGGACATGAGCCATCAGATCGCTCAGGCAGCTGAAGAGCAGAGCGTGGTGGCCAAGACCATTGATCAGAATGTGTGCCGAATCAGCGATCTGGGTCAGGATACGTCAGAAAACGCGGATCAGACCCTGCAGGCCAGTGAAGCCCTGTCTGAACTGACACGGCGCCTCCACGACCTGATCGGATCGTTCAAGGTCTGATCAGCCCTGTCCGCCCGGCTGCCAGAGGATTTCGGCATTACCCTGCCGATGGTTAAGTGTCCGGGCGGCGACAAACAGATAATCCGAGAGACGATTCAGGTATGCCTGCAGCACTGCAGGCGTATCTTTGTCAGCCCCCAATAGTGCCACGGTGCGTTCAGCGCGGCGGCAGACGGCTCTGGCGAGGAACATCTGTGCAGCAACGGGTTGCCCGCCGGGCAGAATAAAATTTTTCAGGGGCGGGAGGTTTTCGTTGAGGTCATCCAGCCAACGTTCCAGGCGCGCGACGTGTGATGCCGGAAAGTTGTCCGTGCCAGGCAGGCACAGCGCTCCCCCCAGGTCAAACAGATCATTCTGGATCCGCTCCAGTTGACTGCGGAGGGGCTCGTCAGCGGGCATCTGGCTCAGTGCCACACCCAGGTGGCTGTTCAGTTCATCCACATCACCCATGGCCGTTACACGGGGGTGGGTCTTGGGAACGCGCGAGCCATCGCCCAGCCCGGTTTCACCGGTGTCGCCAGTGCGTGTGTAGATCTTTGATAAACGATAGCCCATCAGTGGAACTCCTGTGTGAGAGTGCGGATACGTTGTGTCAGCAGACTGTTGACCGGAGCAGGCTGTCCGGCCTGTCTCAAATAGTCAACAATAAATCCGTTTATGGCCTCAATCTCGGTGGGACGTCCTGCTTTCACGTCGGCCAGCATGGAAGAGGTGTTTTGAGCCGTTGCACGCGCCACCTCTTCAATATCTGATCGCAGCGCATCGGCAGTGGCCGGGCAGCCCGCGAGCATACGTGCATGAGCCAGTTCCTGGCACAGGTCATCGATGGTCGTGCGGTACAGCTCCGACTCCAGTATCTCACCATTGGTCACATTGAGCAGCGCGGTATACGGGTTGATCCCGCAGTTGATGCAGACCTTGCTCCAAAGCGCGGGCCAGATATCCCCGACTGCCTGCGTTTCAAGCCCGGATGACGCCAACAGCGCCGCCGCCTCATCGAGATGCTGCTCAGCGCGCGTATTCAGGGCGCCCAGCCGCGTCCGGCCGGTTGCCACATGATGAAGGGTTCGGCGTGACGCCCGGTACGCCGCCTCTGTGGTCGTGGCTGCCAACACAGGGCGATTCATCGATGCCAGTTGCATCTGGGTCGCCATGCCGTTTTGCATGATCACCACAGGGCGGTCTGCAAGCCCCGGGTGATTCAGCGCCGAGAGTACGGCCGCTGTCTGCCATGTCTTGCAGGCCAGGAGAATCAAGTCCGGAGCCGGCGAGCGTGCGGGTTCGAAGAGGGGCAGGTCACCGGCGAATACCGGGTAGCCTTCTCTGTAGAGGGTGAGGGAGATGCTGCCCGAAAGGGTCTCGGTGTCTGAAGCCCGCGTGAGTACGTGTACCTGATGCCGGCTGGCCAGGCGAGCGGCCCACAGGCCGCCCATGGCCCCCAGCCCGGCGATCAGGATAGTTGCCATCAGCCTTGAGCCAGTTGCTCGCGTTGTGCCCGAAGCTTGTTGAGCGCATCTTCGGCGTTGGCAAATTTCTCACGCTCCTTTGCCACGACTTCGGCTGGCGCCTTGCTGACGAACTTCTCGTTGTTCAGCTTGCCGGACAGCCGCTGGCATTCCTTCTCCAGTTTCTGAATTTCCTTGTCCAGACGCGCCAGTTCGGCCTCCACATCGATCAGTCCGGCCAGAGGCACCATCACTTTCAACCCGTTCACGACCTGGACGGCACAGGCGGGTGCGTCCGCATCGGCCAACCAGTCAATGCTTTCGATCTTGGCCAGCTTGCGCAGGTAGGTGTCATTTTCAGCATGGCGAGTACGGTCCGCTTCAGTCCCTTCAGCAAAGAGCACCGGCACAGCCTTTGAGGGCGGAATGTTCAGTTCGCCACGAATGTTGCGGACTGCCAGAATGACACCCTTCAGCCACTCGATGGTGGCGGTGGCCGCGGGATCAATCTTGTCCGGCTCGGCGACCGGGAAAGGCTGTGTCATCAGGGTGTCGCCGGAGACCCCGGCCAGATCCTTGACCTTGTGCCAGATTTCCTCGGTGAT
Organism: Gammaproteobacteria bacterium; assembly: GCA_003695085.1. Classification (GTDB taxonomy): domain Bacteria; phylum Pseudomonadota; class Gammaproteobacteria; order Pseudomonadales; family Oleiphilaceae; genus Thermohahella. The sequence continues at coordinate 7,048 of RFIV01000074.1, read as the reverse complement.
GAAGGGCATCAGCGGGTGTGTCATGCGCAGGGCCGCTTCCAAAACGCGTACGAGGGTCCGGCGGGTACCGCGCTGGCGTGCCTCGCTTGCCTCTTCGTCCCAAAGGACAGGTTTGGACAGCTCCAGGTACCAGTCACAGTATTCGTTCCAGATAAACTCGTAAATGGCCTGAGACGCCAGGTCAAAACGGTATTGGCCAAAGGCCTTTTCCACGGCCTGCTCGGTTTCCTGAAGGCGGGAGATAATCCAGCGATCGGCCACTCCCAGTTCCACGTCGCCTCCGTTCTGACCACAGTCCTTGCCTTCGGCCTGCATGAGCACGTAACGGGTGGCATTCCAGATCTTGTTGCAGAAGTTGCGGTAGCCTTCCACGCGCTTGGTATCAAAGTTGATGTCCCGGCCCGTCGTCGCCAGTGAAGCAAAGGTAAAGCGCAGTGCGTCGGTCCCGTACCCGGTGATACCGTCCGGAAACTCCTCGCGTGTGGCTTTCTCGATGGCTTTCGCTTTCTGCGGCTGCATCATGTTGGCGGTGCGCTTGGCGACCAGAGTTTCCAGGTCAATGCCGTCGATCACGTCAATCGGATCCAGCACGTTGCCCTTGGACTTGGACATTTTCTGACCATGGGAGTCGCGCACCAGACCATGCACGTAGACGGTCTTGAAGGGGACCTGTGAGCTGCCGTCTTCGTTTTTCATGAAATGCAGGGTCATCATGATCATCCGTGCGACCCAGAAGAAAATGATATCGAACCCGGTGACCAGCACGGACGTCGGATGGAAGGTTTTCAGTTCATCTGTTTGCTCCGGCCAGCCGAGGGTGCCGAATGTCCAGAGGGCAGAGCTGAACCAGGTGTCCAGAACATCTTCGTCCTGGCGCAGGGGCAGATCTTGCGGAAGGTCGTGCTTGCGGCGGACTTCGTCCTCGTTTCGACCCACATAAATGTTGCCGTCTTCATCGTACCAGGCCGGAATGCGGTGGCCCCACCACAGCTGACGCGAGATGCACCAATCCTGCAGATCGCGCATCCAGGCAAAGTACATGTTCTCGTACTGCTTGGGTACGAACTGGATATCGCCGTTTTCGACTGCCTCGATAGCCGGTTTGGCCAGCGTTTCCACCGCCACGAACCACTGGTCGGTCAGGAAGGGCTCGATGACGACACCGGAGCGGTCACCGCGCGGCACCTTGTTGCTGTGCGGTTCAATCTTCTCCAGCAAGCCGAGCGTTTCAAATTCGGCCACGATCTTCTTGCGCGCCTCATAGCGATCCAGTCCGGCGTAGCCTTGTGGGATCTGCGCAACCAGCTCGGTGTTGGGTGTACCGTCACTGTTGTACACTTCGGGGGTTTCCAGCAGTGCGGCATCCACCGTAAACAGGTTGATCATCGGCAAGTTGTGGCGCTTGCCCACTTCATAGTCATTGAAGTCGTGTGCCGGGGTAATCTTCACGCACCCGGTTCCGAATTCCATATCGACGTAGTCATCCGCGACTATGGGGATACGACGCCCTGTCAGGGGCAGTTCGACGAATCCGCCCACGAGGCCGGTATAGCGTTCGTCCTTTGGATTGACCGCGACGGCCGTATCGCCCAGCATTGTTTCAGGCCGTGTCGTGGCGACGACGAGATAATCCCTGCCTTCAGCGTCTTTCAATCCGTCCGCCAGGGGATAGCGGAAGTGCCAGAGGTGGCCGTTTTCGTCCTCGTTGATAACTTCGAGATCCGAAATGGCGGTATGCAGTTTCGGGTCCCAGTTGACGAGGCGCTTGCCACGATAGATCAGGCCTTCATCATAAAGACGAATGAACACTTCCTGCACGGCCTTGTAGAAACCCTCGTCCATGGTGAAGCGTTCACGTGACCAGTCAACAGAGGCGCCCATGCGGCGCAGCTGGCGGGTGATGGTGCCGCCGGACTCGGCCTTCCATTCCCAGACCTTTTCGAGAAACTTTTCGCGCCCGAGGTCGTGACGGCTCTTGCCTTCCTCGGCGGCCAGCTTGCGCTCGACCACCATCTGGGTCGCGATGCCGGCATGGTCGGTGCCCACTTGCCAGAGGGTGTTGTTCCCCTGCATGCGGTGATAGCGGATGAGGGCGTCCATGATGGTGTCCTGGAACGCATGCCCCATGTGCAGACTGCCCGTGACATTGGGCGGCGGAATCATGATGCAGTAGGGCGAGCCCTTGCCGGAGGGGGCAAAGTGCCCGTTTTCTTCCCAGAAGGCGTACCACTTGCGCTCGATGTCGGCTGGCTGGAATGTTTTTTCCATCATGATTCAGCTGTTTACCCTGCAGGTTGATTGGCAATATGGTCAGTCCGCACGGAAGTGCGAAAAAGAAGAGCGATTATACACGCAGAGGCAAACAGGATGTAGTGCGTGTGCCCCGAAGGGCACGACGCGGATCACGAATTGTCGGACGAAAAGTCGAGACTGTTCAGATGACGGATGACATCCGCCCGGATACGTTGTTCAATCTGGGGCAGGTACTCGGCAATGACCTTTTGGGTCACGACATGGATGATGCGCTCCAGATCCGGATGGCGGGCATCCTGCACCGAGGGGGTGGTGGTGTGCTGGGGCATCGCGCGCGCTGATTGAACGCGCTGCTGCATGAGTTCTGCAAACTGCCGATTGAACTCCTCGCGCTCTCGCGCCAGACGTTCGAGATGTTCATAGGGCAGAAAAGGGTTGCGTCCACGAGCGCCTTCGGTATGGGCCTGCTCGTCGGCGCTGTCTTCGAGCAGTGGGATGATGTCTTCTGCAGTCTGTGGGTTCTGGCTGGCCATAGGTATCCTTCCTCTCTTTCAGTCGGGTCTGTCTTATCGTTATCGTTACCGTTACTGGCGCCGCAGGCATCCTGCCCGTGCTGCCATCCTGATTATAGAATGAACATGCGCCTCTGACGAAGATAATGTAAAGGTTTGTAATTTACCAGTGGCCAATTGGGCTAGTTGTCGCGCCTGGAAAAAAAGAGAGCGGAATTGACCGCTCTCTGAGAAAAGGTGACAACTCGTTCAGGATTGCGCGCGGTTGAGTAGCCAGCGCGTCAGCAGCGGGACCGGGCGACCCGTGGCGCCCTTGTCTTTGCCGGACACCCATGCGGTACCTGCAATGTCGAGATGTGCCCACTTGACCTCCCTGGTGAAGCGGGAGAGGAAGCAGGCCGCGGTGATGGTACCGGCCGGGCGACCGCCGATGTTGGCCATGTCGGCGAAGGGGCTCTTGAGCTGCTCATCATACTCATCCCAGAGCGGCAGCTGCCAGGCCTTGTCACCTGTGGTGCGGGCGGCTTCGAGCAACTCTGCAGCCAGTGTGTCGTCGTTGGCCAGTATACCGGTGGCCACATGCCCCAGGGCAATGATGCAGGCGCCGGTCAGGGTGGCGATATCGACGATACTGCGGGGCTTGAGCTGCTGTGCGTAGGTCAGGGCGTCGCACAACACCAGGCGACCTTCAGCATCGGTGTTGAGGATTTCCACCGTCTGGCCGGAGAGCGTCGTGACGATGTCACCTGGCCGGGTGGCGTTGCCGTCAGGCATGTTTTCGGCTGCGGCAATAATACCGACCACGTGAACCGGTGCATTCATTTCGCACAGGGCCTTGAGTGTACCGAATACACTGGCGGCACCGCCCATGTCGTACTTCATTTCGTCCATGGCTTCACCCGGTTTGAGGCTGATGCCCCCGCTGTCGAAGGTGATGCCCTTGCCCACGATGATGTCCGGTGACTGTCCCTCGGCACCCGGGCCGGTGTAGGTCATGACAATGAGGCGAGGCGGATTGACGCTGCCGCGTGCAACGGCCAGCAGCGCACCCATGCCCAGCGCTTCCATCTCGTCCTGATCGAGGATCTGGGTTTTCAGTGTCGAATAGGTGCGCGCCATGTCCTGGGCCTGTTCGGCCAGATAGATGGGATTGCAGATGTTTCCGGGGGTGTTGGCCAGGTCCCGCGTGAGTGCCATCCCGCGTGCGACAGCCTCTGCCTGGACGACGGCTTCGCTGACAGCATCGGCTTCGTTTTCGGTCAGGATCAGGGTGCAATCCAGCTCACGCGCTTCTTCTTTCTGGCTCTTAAAATGGTCGAATCGGTACCGGGATGCCTCGAGGGCCGTGACCCACTGGCTGGCCTGCCAGGCAGCATCCCGGTTCTCGGTGCAGACCTCTGCCAGTGCAACGGCTGCGTGGCGGGCGGCCTTCTCCAAGGCAAGCTTGCCTGATGCGGCAGCGAGCATCTTGCGACAGCCATCCGGCGTCTGGGGCAATTCGCCTGCCCCCACGACAATGACTCGCTTGATGGTGGGGTCGGTCGTATAGAGTGTGCGCACTTCCCCGGCCTTGGCGCTCAGGTTGCCCGCTTCCTGTTGTGCGGCGATCAGCCCGCCCAGGCGCTCGTTCAGTGCATCCGTTGCCTTGAGTGGCGTGTTTTCCGATAGCGCCACTACCCAGGTGTCGGCGTCAAACGTGGAAATATCGGCCTTCTCGACGCGATAGCTCATCCTCTGCTCCTTGTTGTTGGATCAATGGGCATTATTCTAGTGAAGTGCTTGACCGCTTGCAGTCTGTATTTCCACTGCAGCGCTCGAAATTCACTGAACCGGTGGTATCATTGGCCATCCCCGGGAACCGATGAAAGCCATGTTTCTGATTCCACGCTACCTGTTTCGCCAGCTTTTTGCCACCATGATTGCCGTGGCCGGAGTGCTGGTGCTCATCTTCATGAGTGGGCGCTTCATCAAGTATCTGGGTGAGGTGGCAGCCGGCAAGTGGGCTGCAGATATTGTTCTGGCCATCATGGCCTACCGCCTGCCACAGTTTCTTGAGCTGATTCTGCCGCTGAGCCTGTTCATTGCCATCTTGCTGGCCTATGGGCGCATGTACCTGGAAAGTGAAATGGTGGTGCTCACCGCCTGCGGCATGAGCCGGACGGACCTGGTGCTGAAGACCTTTGTGACGGCGTTGCCCGTGATGGTGCTGGTCGGCTGGATGAGCCTCTATGTGACGCCCGCGGGGATGCAGAAGGTGGACGAGCTGTTTGTGGAGCAAAGCCGCAAGACGGAGTTTGACATGCTGGCCCCGGGGCGATTTCAGACCTTGCGTACCGGGGGGCGCGTGACCTATACCGAAGCGCTGTCGGAAGACCGCAAGGTTTTGTCCGGCGTCTTTATCTCCGAGAAGGACCGCCAGCGGAACAGCTTGTCTGTGGTCGTCGCCCGGCGGGGGACTCAGTATATCGATCCTGAAACCGGGAGTCGCTTTCTCATCCTGCACGAGGGGCAGCGATACGAGGGCAAGCCTGGCCAGGCGGATTACAAGGTGATCGAATTTGCCGAATACGGTGTCAAGATTGCCGATGCCCCGGCAGAAGTACGCAACCCGCGAGATGAGGCCATCCCCACGATGCAACTGCTCAGCGCCGAGGACCTGAAATCGCAGGCGCTGCTGCAGTGGCGTATTTCCATTCCATTGCTCGTGCCCATTGTCACCTTGCTGGCCATACCGCTGGCACGTGTGAATCCGAGACAGGGACGCTTTTTCAAGCTGTTGCCGGCCATGCTGATGTACATCAGTTATCTGGGCCTGCTGATCTTTGCCCGCAAGTCCATAGAGAAAGGGCGTCTGGCACCCGAATTGGGAGTATGGTGGGTGCATCTGCTCTATCTCGGGATTGCGTTGGTATTGCTGTACGGTGAAGACGTGCGCATGTGGCTGAAGCGGAGGCAGTCCCATGCGCCGGCTTGATCGTTACATCGTGTCTACGGTATCCGGGGCCATGCTGCTGGTGCTGGTGGTGGTGCTGGCGCTGGATCTGGTGTTTGCGCTGATCGGGGAAATGGAAGATCTGAAGAAGGACTACCAGGCGCTCCAGGCCATGTTGTACATCTTCTACACCATTCCCCGAAGGGTATACGACTACCTGCCGCTGGCGGCCTTCATCGGCGCACTGACAGGCCTGGGCGTGCTGGCCAATACCAGCGAGCTGACGGTCATGCGGGCGGCCGGCGTATCCGTGCGACGTATTGCCTGGTCCACGCTCAAGCCGGCACTGGTCCTGATTCTGGTGGGCATGCTGGTAGGTGAATATGTGGCGCCCTTTACGGAGCGGGTGGCAACCACCTACAAGTCGCTGGCCCGTGGCGAGGCGGAAACCATCAGCTCCAGTACCGGTCTCTGGCATCGGGAGGGCAGTACTTTCATGCACTTCAACGCGGTGCAACCCAAGGGGGAGCTGCTCGGTGTGCAACTGTTCGAGTTTGACGAGTCGGGTGCGCTGAAGCGTGCGCGTGAAGCCCGCCGTGCGTTGTACCAGGGGGATCACTGGGTGCTGCAGCAGGTCCGTGAAACGCGACTGGAGAACAATCGCAGCGTCGTCAGCCAGCGGGCCGTGGAGCGCTGGTCGTCGGAGCTGTCGCCCGAAGTGCTGGGGGTACTCGTCATCGACCCGGACTATCTTTCCATCAAGGGCCTGTATACCTATACCTCCTATCTCGGGCGGCAGGGCCTGAATGCCAATCGCTACCTGCTCAGCTTCTGGAACAAGGTGTTGCGGCCCGTGGCAACAGCCGTTCTGGTACTGGTGGCCATCTCCTTCATCTTTGGTCCCTTGCGTTCAGTGACCATGGGCTTCAGGGTGTTCTGCGGCATTATCGTCGGGCTGGTATTCAAATACATGCAGGATCTGCTCGGGCCGGCCAGTGTCGTGTACGGTTTCCACCCGGTCATTGCCGTGCTGGTGCCGATTCTCATCAGTGCGGTAGCGGCAGCTTACTTCATGAGCCGCGTTCGCTAGCCAAATTCCGGGTCTGAGCTATTCTTTTCTTGTACATGGGGTTCCCCGCAGCCGGGTTGCGGCTGCGGGGAAGTGAACATCTGTCCTGTTCAGGGTATCCGAGATGAGCAAGCTGTCCTTCCGTGGAAAGATCATTGTTCTGAGCGCCAGCCTTCTGGTGATCTGCCTCGCCGTGTTTGCGTGGGGCAATTATGTGTTTCTTGCATCGCATATCGAACGAAATCTGGACAAGGGGGTCCACGAAGTGGGCCGGGCGGCCGG
>RFIV01000006.1 GCA_003695085.1 Gammaproteobacteria bacterium | reverse complement strand
GCAGGGGAGAGTGCTGGAGGTGGAGTTGGAAGAAAAGCACGCGCGCCTGCAGTACGAGATCAAGCTGCTCACGCCGGATCATCGCTTCCTTGAAATCAAGGTCGATGCCCGGACCGGCGAGCTGATCAAGGTGGAAAGGGAATGAGACTCCTGCTGATCGAGGATGATGAGCCCCTGGCCCGGCGGATCCAGCACGCACTGGAATCGGCCGGGCATGTGGTGGTGTGGGTTGCTGACGGCGTGGAGGGTGACTTCAGGGGACGTGAAGAAGATTTTGATCTGGTCATTCTGGATCTGGGCTTGCCGGACAAGCCAGGGCTGGAAGTACTGGCAGGCTGGCGGGAACGGGGCTTGCGCATCCCCGTACTGATTCTGACCGCAAGGGATACATGGCAGGAGCGTGTAGAGGGCTTGCGGGCCGGAGCCGACGATTATGTCTGCAAGCCCTTTTACATGGAGGAATTGCTCGCACGGGTCGAAGCCCTGATCCGCCGCCGCTATGATCGCGCCCACAACCACCTGGAATGGCAAGGGGTGGTGCTGAAAACCGATACACAGGCGTTGATCCTGCCCGACGGCCAGTCGCACAAGCTGACTGCCGCCGAGTTCCGGATTCTGCATGCGTTGATGGCCAACCCCGAGCGCGTCGTCTCCAAATCCCGGCTGGCGGAGCAAATCTGGCAGGACGATGACATTCGCGACAGCAACGTCATCGAGGTCTACATCAACCGTTTGCGAAAGCTGCTGGGCAGGGACTTTATTGTCACCCGGCGTGGGCAGGGGTACCAGCTTGGCCAGAACTGAATCCCCGTCGCTGGCTTACCGCCTCCACGCGCTGCTGATGCTGGGATTGCTGGTTGCCTACGGTCTGTTCGTTGCCATCGCGTGGTTTTCCGCACGCTATGTGGTGGTGGATTCTCTTGAAACCCGGCTCAAGCATGATCGGGATACCTTGCTGGTCGCTCTGAACCAAACGCCGGACAGGCGCTGGATACTTGATCGGTTGCGCGTACCGGCCATCTATGACCGGGCGTTTTCCGGGCACTATTACCAACTGGAAATTGGGGGGCAGAAAATCGTGTCCCGGTCGCTGTTCGGGCAGTTGGTTGCTGACACCTGGTCCCGGATTCCGGCCGGGACCTGCAGGCAAGTGGAGGCACCAAACGCGCTGGAAAGCTTCTGGCTGGCCTGTCACGATGTGATCAGCAAACAGGGCGTGACACTGCATCTGTGGATTGCCGAGGACTATTCTCCGGTGGCCGATGGGTTGAAGACCCTGATCTGGCGTCTGGTCCTGGTGGGTCTGGGGAGTCTTCTCTGCCTCTGGGCGGCCCAGGCGTGGGCCCTGAAACGTGAGTTTGCGGTATTCCAGGCGCTGCATCAGGCGCTTCAGCGCCTGCGAACCGATGCCGCAGCGATCGATGTGCAGGCCTATCCCAAGGAACTTCAGCCCCTGCTCTCTGCACTCGGGCAATTGCTGAACCAGCTCGGCAGACGGGTTGAACGGTCCCGGCATGCCCTGGGGAACCTGGCGCATGAACTCAAGCGCCCGATTCAGCACATGAGAATATGCATAGAGTCGTTATCGGAAGAGGCCAGCAAGCCGCTGGACAGGGCACTCAGCCAGATCGAATCACTTGTTCAGCGCGAACTGAAGCGTGCCCGCATCGTCGGCCCGGTCCGTGCGGGGCAGATGGCCCGTCTCCCCGAGGATATCGAGAGTCTGGTTGACGTATTGCGCAGGTTGTATCCCGGGAAGGATGTGGAAGGCCATTGCACAGTGAATGCAACGGTTGCAGCCGATCGGGAAGACCTGAGCGAGCTGATGGGGAATCTGCTGGATAATGCCTGCAAGTACGCCGACCGCAGAGTAGTCTGGGCAGTGACACGGGAAGGGCGCAATGTGTGTCTGCGGGTGGAGGATGATGGCCCGGGTGTGCCTGATGAGGCGCTGCCTGAGCTGACCGCCTGGGGCGTGCGCCTGGATGAAACCCGGCATGGACATGGCATGGGACTGGCCCTCTGTCGGGCCATTGTGGACGAGTATGGCGGGACGTTGCGTTTTCAGACCTCCCGTCTCGGAGGCCTGGAGGTCAGTGTCTGCCTGCCCCTCATGGCTGAGCAGGCAGACACCTCAGTCGATCAGCGCTGATCCAGCACCACGGCATCCAGGGCAAAGTCCACCCCGGCCGCCGGCCCCATCACGTACAGGCGCGCGTTGGTCACCGTATCCGTACGGACGCTGAAGGTGGCAGACAGGGCCTGCCAGTCTCCCCCTGTCTTCCGGGCACTGAGCAGGCGTTGCCAGTGCCAGCCGCGACTGTCGCGGTAGAGCAGGTAGAGTACGTATGGCTGGCTGCCCTGGCGGGCATCATGCTTCACATGCAGATCCACGGTGTAGTCCGTGTTGGCACGCACGATGCCCGTCAGATCCTGCCAGGCGGCGTCCGCCCAGCGATCCCGGCCACTGACGCTGAGCGCGCGGTTGCCATCATAACTGTCCTGAATCAGGCCCAGCCGTGCGCCCCAGCCGCTTTTCCAGTTTTCCAGCCCGGTTTCAAACGAGCTGCTGAACAAGTGAGTGGGCGTGGGTGCCTTGACCTTCACCAGGCTGGCATCATCCACCAGCAGATCGAGCCCCGGATTCGGGCCGTAGATCAGCAGCTCCGCCTTTTGCGGCGTGCCGCGCCAGTCCGGTTCGAACTCGCTTTCCAGAGTGGCCCAGTCGGTGCCGTTGAGTGCATGGGCGGCCAGGTACTGATAGCGGAATCCGGCGCTGTCACGCAGGCGCAGGGTCGCGTACACACGCTGGTTGGCGGTCGCCGCATCCAGCCGTGCCTTGAGGGAAAGCTTGAAGGTGCCCCCTTCAGCCAGTGCTTCGGTGAGGTCCTGACTCGCGCCGCTGTACCAGGCAGAACGCTGGGTAATGCGCAGGCGGTTGTCGACACAGTCGCCGGTGGAGGCCTGATACGTGTCCAGCGTGGATCGGTTGAAGGCTGCCTTCCAGGGATCCAGGGTGTTGAAATCACCTGCTTGGATCAGGTTGCCCTCGGGCAAGGTGCTGGTACACAGGCCTCCGTTACCTCCCCCGGAGCCGCCACCATTACCACCTCCGTTACCCCCGCCCCCGGAACCGCCGCCGTCGACAGTC
>RFIV01000073.1 GCA_003695085.1 Gammaproteobacteria bacterium | reverse complement strand
CCGATGGGGTGCGGCTCAATGTCCAGTTCCGCCAGGGTGTCGGCACCCAGCTCCTCAGTGAGCACCGTCTCGATGGCCGGCCAGTCCAGTGCGACCGTCTTGTCTTCCAGCGTATGCAGCGCTTCGGTGACTTCCGGCGGCAGAAAATGTTCGCCGTACAGCGCCATCACCTGCCCGATTTTCACCACGCTGCCTTTCAGCCGCCCAAGCTCGTCGGCGAGATAGCTGGCCTGCCGGGACAGGGCCTTGCGCCGCCGCGCCTCACGTTTAGCCTTGCTGCCGAACCAGCTGCCGGCATAGCTGGTCGCCATTCGCGAGCCTGCCACAATGCCCGCCTTGGTCAGGCTCAGACGACGCTCGAAACTGCCTGTCTTGATCCGGTCTAACCGGCTCGTGTCCTTTTTTTTGCTCATGACCGCCTCTCTCTGCCGGGCACATTATACGCACCCTGTACACCTGTACTCAAAAACTCCTTATCCATCCATATACGCCGATCATGACCAATCGAGATTTGCAGATAGATCCGCATCCAACTTTTTCGATTCAGTTATTGATTCTGCCCGGCCCGCCGGCTACACTGCACTCATGAATGCACCTGCCCCTCATCCGTCTGCACTCGACAGTGCCACGCTGGCTGCCACCCTCAAGGCGGCAGGGGATGCGCTGCGCGTCGATATCCTGAGGTCTCTGGCGCGGGATACGTTCAGCGTGGCCGAGCTGTGCACCATGTTTGATGCGCGTCAGTCAACGCTGAGCCATCATCTCAAGGTTCTGGCCACCGCTGGCCTGGTTGAACCCCAGCGAGAAGGCAACACCATTTTCTATCGCCGCCCGCCTCTGCTGGATGAAGCCCCCCTGACCCAGATCCGTGAGCATATCTATGCCATGGTGGATGCATTACCGCCCAGTCCGGCCCTGCAGCAGGCCATCACACGCATTCGCCAGTTCCGGGCCCAGCAGTCCCAGGTGTTCTTCGCCCGCTACGGCGGACACCTGCAGGCGCATCAGGAGCTGATTGCCGACTACGACCTGTACGCAGAACCCACTGCGGCGCTGCTCGACCAGCTGGTGACACCGGCACACACCACCGCGCTGGAGATCGGGCCGGGTGAAGGTCAATTCCTGAGTGAGCTGTCTCGCCGGTTCGAGCGTGTGATCGCGCTGGATACCTCCACCGAGATGCTGGAAAAATGCGCCGAATGGATCAAACGCGAACAGCTGGCCAACGTGACGCTGGAGGCAGGCGATACCCAGCATGCACTTCGCCAGGGATTCAAGGCTGACGTCATTGTCATGAACATGGTGCTGCACCATGTGCCCTCCCCCCAGGACATGCTGGCCGATTGCGCCCGGCTGCTCAATCCCGGCGGACTGCTCATCATCTGCGATCTGTGCCGCCACCAGCAGGTCTGGGCACGAGAGGCCTGTGGTGATCTCTGGCTGGGCTTTGATGCCGAAGACCTCTCGCGCTGGGCCGAAGACGCCGGTCTGGAAACCGGCGAAACCCTGCTGATCGGCGTACGCAACGGCTTCCAGATTCAGGTACAACACTTTACCTGCCCGACTGACACCGCGTCAGCGGACAACACGACACACCGTTCTTCAACTGCTTCATCAATGTAAGGATCCTTCCCAATGAGCGAATACAGCATCTTTACCTCCGAATCCGTATCCGAAGGCCATCCGGACAAGATGGCGGATCAGGTTTCCGACGCCATTCTGGATGCCATCATCAAGGATGATCCCAACGCGCGTGTTGCGGTGGAAACCCTGGTCAAGACCGGCATGGCCGTCATTGCCGGTGAAGTGCGCACCAGCACCTACGTGGATCTGGAAGACATCGTCCGCCAGGTGATTCTGGACATCGGCTACGACAGCTCCGACGTGGGCTTTGACGGGGCGTCCTGTGCTGTACTCAACGCCATTGGCAAGCAGTCCGGCGATATCGCCATGGGCGTGGATGAGGCTGACGAGAAGGATCTGGGGGCGGGTGACCAGGGGCTGATGTTTGGTTACGCCACCAACGAAACCGACGTGCTGATGCCCGCACCGATCTACTACTCACACCGTCTGGTACAGCGTCAGGCCGAGCTGCGCAAGTCCAGGGTCCTGCCGTGGCTGCGCCCGGATGCCAAGAGCCAGGTCACCCTGCGCTACGAAAACGGCCAGCCGGTGGCTGTCGATGCGGTTGTACTGTCCACCCAGCACAGCCCGGAAATCTCCCAGGCGCACATCCGCGAAGCGGTGATGGACGAGATCATCAAGCATGTGCTGCCTGCCGAGTGGCTGCACAAGGACACCCAGTTCCACATCAACCCGACCGGCCAGTTCATCATCGGCGGCCCGGTGGGTGACTGTGGCCTGACCGGCCGCAAGATCATCGTGGACACCTATGGCGGTATGGCCCGCCACGGAGGCGGTGCCTTCTCCGGCAAGGATCCGTCCAAGGTCGACCGCTCCGCCGCCTATGCTGGTCGCTACGTTGCCAAGAACATCGTGGCCGCGGGTCTGGCGGATCGCTGCGAAATTCAGGTGTCCTACGCCATTGGTGTCTCCGAGCCGACCTCCATCTCCATCAACACCTTCGGCACCGGCAAGGTCAGCGATGATCTGATCAGCGAGCTGGTACGCAAGCACTTTGACCTGCGCCCGCGCGGCCTGATCGAGATGCTGGACCTGCGTCGCCCGATCTATCGCCCGACGGCGGCGTACGGGCACTTCGGCCGCACTGAAGACACCTTCACCTGGGAAAAGACTGACAAGGCCGACGCACTGCGCGCCGATGCCGGGCTCTGAGAAAGGGATACACACATGACTGCACAAGAAACATTTGCTGATTATAAGGTCGCGGACATTTCACTGGCCGAATGGGGTCGCCGCGAGATCGAAATCGCCGAAGGCGAAATGCCGGCGCTGATGGCCCTGCGTGAGAAGTACCGCGCGGAGCAGCCCCTCAAGGGCGCCCGCATCATGGGCTGCATTCACATGACCATTCAGACCGCCGTGCTCATCGAGACACTGGTGGAGCTGGGCGCAGAAGTGCGCTGGTCTTCGTGCAACATCTTTTCCACACAGGATCACGCCGCTGCAGCGATCGCAGCGCGGGGTATCCCGGTCTTTGCCTGGAAGGGTGAAACCGAGGAAGAGTACGAATGGTGCATCCGTCAGACCATCCTCAAGGATGGCAAGCCCTGGGGCGCCAACATGATCCTGGATGACGGCGGTGACCTGACCGAAATCCTGCATAATGACTATCCGGAGCTGCTGGACGCGATTCACGGGATTTCCGAAGAGACCACCACGGGCGTGCACCGCCTGATCGAACGGATGAAAAAAGGCACTCTGAAAGTGCCGGCGATCAACGTCAACGATTCGGTCACCAAGTCCAAGAACGACAACAAGTACGGCTGCCGCCACTCCCTGAATGACGCCATCAAGCGCGCCACCGACCACCTGTTGGCGGGCAAGAAGGCGCTCGTCATCGGTTATGGCGACGTGGGCAAGGGCTCGGCCCAGTCCCTGCGCCAGGAAGGCATGATCGTACGCGTGACGGAAGCCGACCCGATCTGCGCCATGCAGGCGTGCATGGACGGCTTTGAAGTCGTCTCGCCCTATATCAACGGCATCAACGATGGCACCGAGGCCAGCATCAACCGTGATCTGCTGGCCAATACGGACCTGCTGGTCACCACCACCGGCAACGTCAATGTCTGCGACGCCAACATGCTGCGCGCGCTGAAAAACGGGGCTGTGGTCTGCAACATCGGTCACTTCGACAACGAAATCGATACCGCCTTCATGCGCAAGCACTGGAAGTGGATCGAGATCAAGCCGCAGGTGCACAAGGTCATCCGTGATGACAGCACGGGCGACCACCTGATTCTGCTGTCCGAAGGCCGACTGGTGAACCTGGGTAATGCCACGGGGCATCCGTCACGGGTCATGGACGGCTCCTTTGCCAACCAGGTCCTGGCACAGATCCACCTGTACAAGGCCGGGTTTGCCAACCTGCCCGCCGAGGAAAAGCCGAAGAACATCTACGTGAAAGTCCTGCCGAAGAAGCTGGATGAAGAAGTGGCCCGCCACATGGTGGCCGGATTCGGCGGCGTCCTGACCCGACTGACACCGGAGCAGGCTGCCTATATCGGCGTGGATGTGGACGGCCCCTACAAGCCGGACGATTACAAATACTGATCAGGGCACGTTCAGAACAGGATTTTTCATGCAATCACAACTGAAATTCAAGCGCCGTTTCAGCTTTGAATTCTTTCCGCCGAAAACGGAAGAAGGCAAGGCGAAGCTGCAGACCGTCAGGGATCAGCTGGCGACCCGCAAGCCGGACTTCTTCAGCTGTACCTACGGTGCCGGTGGCTCCACGCGCGAGCGCACCATCGATACGGTGATTGCCCTGCATCAGCAGGGCATTTCCACCGCGCCGCACCTGTCGTGCATCGGCTCCACCCGGGAGGACATCGCCAGCCTGCTGGACCTGTACAAGAGCCACGGCATTCAGCGCATCGTCGCGCTGCGCGGTGATCTGCCCTCCGGCATGGGCGCACCCGGCGAGCTGCGCTATGCCAATGAGCTGGTGGCGTTTATCCGCGAGCACAGCGGGGATCACTTCCTGATCGAAGTGGCCGCCTACCCGGAGTTTCATCCCCAGGCGCCCAATGCCGAAGCCGATCTGCTCAACTTCAAGCGCAAGGTCGAGGCCGGCGCAAGCAGCGCCATCACACAGTATTTCTACAATGCAGATGCCTACTTCTACTTTGTGGAACGCTGTGAAAAGCTGGGCATCGACATTCCCATCGTGCCGGGCATCATGCCCATCACCAACTACAGCAAGCTGGCGCGCTTTTCGGACGCCTGCGGTGCCGAGATTCCGCGCTGGATCCGCAAGCAGCTGGAAGCCTATGGCGACGACAGCGAAAGCATCCGTCAGTTCGGCACGGAAGTCGTGACCCGCATGTGCGAGCGTCTGCTCCAGGCCGGCGCACCGGGGCTTCACTTCTACACCCTCAACCAGGCGGCCCCGTCTCTGGCCATCTGGGACAACCTCAATCTGGGTGAAAAGGTCACTTTCTGATCCTCGTCATCCAGCCGGCCCGGTTCAGCTATACTGGTAGATGACCACTGGCTGATCCGGGACCTGCTCTCATGCCCACACACCTCTGGCGCATACTGGCTACCCTTGCAGGGATCTGCCTTGTGGCGGGCTATGCCTGGATCACCGGGGAAAATCTGCGCAAGGACCGGTTGGTTGCGCTCGATCAATCTCTGAACCAGGCAGCCCAGGCCGTATCGACCTCGGTGTCACGGATCAATGATCACCTCAGGACACTGCAACGGGTCGCGCAGGACGCCCCCTTCCACAAGCATGACGCGCGTTTTGAACAGGAAGCCGAACTGTTCGTTGCGCGTCCCTGGGGTGGCTATGCGCTGGACCCTGAGAAAGCCAGGACACTTCCCTGGGGACGCACCGTTCAGGCCACCACCCGGGAAGATCCCCGTCGCATGGCACCTCCCGTTCAGGCAGAGCTGCACATGGCTCTTTGGCTGGCGCCCCTGTTCCTCACGGCCCGGCAAAACCTGGCGGAAAGCGCGTGGGTCTATTATGTTTCCCGTCACCGGTTCATCACCATTGCGCCCTGGGTGGACGACAGCCAGTATCACTATTCCGACGCTACCCTGACGCAGGAGTTTTTCACCCGTGCCACCCCGGTTCGCAATCCGGACAGGCAACCTTTCTGGACGCGCGCCTATGTGGATGAATACGGCCAGGGGTTGATGGTGACTGCGTCCGCCCCGGTCTACTATCAGGGTGACTTTACAGGCATCGTGGCCATAGACATCACGCTGGACACACTGTCACGCCTGCTCAGCAACCAGCTCCTCGGCCCTTCCGAGACCCTGCTGCTGGTCAACCGGGAACATCAGATCATTGCCACCCCCGGCTATGTGGGTCGCACCAGCGACAGCGTTCGCATGTTTTCCAGTCTTGTGGATGATACCGGCTTGGTGCCTCTCGGCAATCCAGACACCATCCCCCTGACCGGGTTTCTGGAGCAAAAAGGCCAGTTATATGCCCGCCGCCCCATCCAGGGCGCACCCTGGGACCTGATCCTGCAAGTGGATGGCCAGACTCTGCAAAGCCAGGTACTGTCAGAGCTGACACCCAAAGTGGCGTTACTGCTCATGGCCATGGCTATTCTGGTCGTGGTCTCCTACCTGCTGAGAACACAGCGTGCACTGATGAGTGCCGAGAAGCGCCACAGCCTGCTCTTCAGCCAGAGTGCCGCTCCGCAGCTCATCATCAACCCGGAGTCCGGCGTCATTCTGGAGAGCAATCCGGCGGCCAAAGCGCTGCTGGGGGAGGAAACCCTGTCCCGGGAAGTATTGCGTCTTCAGGAGAGCAAACCCGCAGACGGTAAAGGCAGACAGCCCCTGCAAACCAGCTTCACGCTTACCGGCGCCCACGGTGAAACCCGCTACATCGACGCCTTCGCAACCCCCATGGAAGTGGATGGGCAGCCGGTTCTCTACACCATTCTTCAGGACGTTACGCGGCGCAAACAGGCTGAGGAAAAGGCCCAGTACAGGGCTTTTCACGACATGCTGACCCACCTGCCCAACCGGGCCTTTCTGATGGAAAGCCTGGCCACGCATCTGGCACAGCATGAGCGTCGCCAGGACATGCTGGCCGTGCTTTTCATCGACCTGGATCACTTCAAGCACATCAACGACACGTTGGGGCATGAGGTCGGTGACGTTGTCTTGCGTGAGGCAGCAGAGCGACTGAAGCGCCATCTGCGTGAGGGCGATATCATTGCGCGCCTCGGTGGCGACGAATTCACGGTGATTCTGCCCAATCTCCCCAACGAAACCACTGCGGCGAATGTTGCCACGAAACTGATTGCCCACATCCTGCCGGCTTTCGAGGTGCAAGGGTACGAGCTGCACATCGGTGCCAGTATCGGTATCGCCCTGTTTCCCAGGGACGGCACAACACCTTCGGACCTTATCAAGCATGCCGATGTGGCCATGTACCGGGCCAAGGAGAACGGCCGCAACCAGTATTGCTTTTACGAGACAGCCATGAGCGAGGCCGTGAGTGAACGGATACGTCTGGAAAACGATCTGAGACATGCCATCGCCTTCGATCAGCTGTTCGTGGAATATCTTCCCGTCATGGAGCTTGAGACGCTTCGGGTCAGCGGGGTCGAGGCACTGGTGCGCTGGAATCATCCGGTTCATGGCGAAATGCCGCCGGCCAGCTTTCTGGCGCTGGCCGATGACAGCGGACTCACCGATGACCTGACAGACCTGATGATTCGATACGCCCTGGAGGATGCACGAAGCTGGCGAAGCGAATCCGGTGCCGTACTCCCGACCCTGTATCTGAATGTGGCCCGCCGGCAGGTATTGTCCACAGGTCCGCTCGGGCTGATCCATGAAGCCCGCAACGGAGGAACCGATCTCGAGCTGCCCGTCACCCTGGAGATCCCGGAAACGGTCCTGCATCAGCATCCCCACGAGGTTCAGCAGTTCTGCTCCAGGGCGCGTGCTCTGAATCTGCCTGTCTGTGTCGATGACTTTGGCACCGGCTCCACTTCCCTGCGTTTTCTCAAACGTTTCGATCTGGCTGAACTCAAGATAGATCCGGAGTTTCTGGAAGCGGCCCAGCAAAATGAGACCGAACGCCACCTGCTCGGTGCCACTGTGGAGGCTGCCCGGGCAATGGGGCTGAGAACTGTCGCCAAGGGCGTGGAGTCAACCGCCCAGCTCAAGCTGGTGCGCGCCCTGGGATTCGACCGGGCGCAGGGATACGCGATCAGCGGACCGCTTCCCGCTTCGGCCATTCGCAGCATCATGGTTACAGGATTGCCATTTAACGCCAATCTGCTTTCTTCCTGAGATCACCTTGCCTACAATGCCAGCAGGTTCAAAGGTGTGACCCCTGTCAACATGAGTGTTCCACGTTTCTACGTCCCGGCCCCCCTGCCCCTGGGTCAGGACATTCAGATTGAAGGACCGGCTGCTCATCACATCGGCCGGGTACTGCGCATGCGTGTGGGCGAAAAGGTGATCCTTTTTAACGGTGAGGGTGGCACCGTATCAGGTCCGATCGTTGCCGTGGACAAGCGTTGCGTGACGGTCCTGGCGGAAACAGGCGTGCAAGATGACCGGGAAAGCCCGTTGCACACGACCCTGGGACTGGTGCTATCCAAGGGCGACCGTTTTGACTGGGCCCTTCAGAAAGCCACCGAACTGGGTGTCAGTGCGATTCAACCCCTGACCAGCCAGCGCTGCGATGTCAGGTTGCCGGCCGAGCGCCTGGCCAGGAAACAGGCGCACTGGATGCAGGTTGTGACCAGTGCCTGCGAGCAGTGCGGCCGCAATCGCCTGCCTGACGTGCGCCCCCTGCTTGACCTCACGACCTGGATCGCACAGCCGGGCAGTGAGCGGCGGCTTGTTCTGGCGCCGGGCACACCCGCCCCCCTGGAGGCAGAGAATCGACCCGCCAGCCTTGACGTACTCATCGGCCCCGAGGGCGGGCTGACCCAGGATGAAATCGCGCAGGCCGGCCAATACGGTTTCGAAACCGTGACCTTTGGCCCACGCATCTGGCGCACCGAGACGGCGCCCGTGGCCTCGCTGGCCATCTTTCAATGGTTGTGGGGCGATCTCGCCCCTGAAAAAGGAGATCTGACGTGAATGTACGCCCACGCGCGCCCGTGATAGTAATGTTGATTGCACTGGCCATTATTGCTGTGGGGGTTGTCATTGCACTTTCGCGCCCCACACCGGGCAAGGCGGCCCGCCCGGACAGCCGTCCGGACGTGAGTGCCATGCGCATTGTCCCGGGTCGATACGCGGTTGAGCTGCCGACGCTTGGCCGGGTCACCAGCGCAACCCAAAGTCAGCTCAAGTCCCGCGTCAGCGGTATCGTGACCGATGTATGGATCCGCACCGGGCAGGCAGTGAGTGCGGGCACCCCCCTGCTGACCGTGGATCCGCGCGATGCACAGGTGGTTCTCTCCCAGCGTGAGGCGGATGTCGCCGAGATTCGCGCGTTGATCGCCGAAGAACGCATACGCCACGAAGCCAATCTCGAAGCGTTTGAAAGAGAGAAGAAGCTGGCTGAGCTGGCTCGCCGGGCGCTGGTGCGCCAGCAACGCCTGTCGAAGACCGGGGCGACGTCCGAAGATCGCCTGGATGCGGCCCGCAACACGCTGCAGCAAGCAGAACTTGCGCTCACCGCCCGCAAGCAGAGTATCTCCGGTCATCCCAGTCGCCTGTCCCAGCTGGAAGCGCGATTGAAGCGCGCCCAGGCTCTTTTGGAGCAAACAAGGCGGGACGTCGCCACCGCCACACTCAAGGCCCCCTTCACCGGATTGGTGGCCAGCCTGAGCACGGCTCCGGGAGACCGGGTCCAGCCCGGCACGCCTCTGCTGACCCTGATCGATGCACAGGCGCTGGAAGTGGTCGCGCAGATACCCGAGACCTGGGCATTGCAGCTGGATGCCACCGTGCAAGCGGGGGGCACGGTGCGCGCCACGCTGGGTTCCGAACGCCCGGTGCCCCTGACACTCGACCGGATCGCGCGCGTTGCCGACGCTGCCACGGGGACCCGGCGGGCTTTCTTCAGGCCGGCCGAACCGGATCAGCTGGTCTTCAATCAGGTACACGAACTGGTCATTGAACTGCCACCCGCAGACGGGCGGCTGGCGGTTCCCCTGTCTGCCCTCTATGGCTACGACCGGGTGTATGAGGTGGCTGACGGCCGTCTGAAGGCTCACCGCATCAACCGACTGGGACGCCTGCATGACGCGGATGGCGAGCGTATTGTCATCGATGCCGGAGCCCTTCCTGAAAATGGCTGGCTGCTGACCACGCAACTCCCCAAGGCCATTGATGGCCTGGCCGTGCGTCTGGAGGCGCCTGAATCATGAACCTGGATGATGCAGGCAAGCACCACAATGACCTGATCGGGCGCTTTGCGCAGCACCGGGTCGCCGCCAATCTGCTCATGATGATCCTGTTGCTGGCAGGTGCGGTGGGGCTCATCAAGCTCAACACGCAGTTTCTGCCGCACTTCAACCTGGATTTCATCAATGTGCGCGTAGTCTGGCCCGGAGCCAGCGCGGAGGATGTGGCCACCTCCATTACGACCCCTCTGGAACAGGAGCTGCGCACCCTCGACAACGTCAAGGAAATGCGCTCCACGTCCACCCGCGGATTCAGCTCCATTGTGCTGGAGTACGAGCAGGGATCCGACCTGAGTCTGGCTCTGGACAAGGTGAAAGAACGCGTGGCCCAGGTCCGCAACCTGCCGGATGATGCGGAAGAGCCACAAATAACAAAAATTGAACGGTATGAAGATGTCGCCTCGCTCATCGTCACCTCCACCGACGGGCTGGAGGCACTGCGCCCATGGGCGCACCAGTTCGAGCGCGAACTGCTGGATGCCGGCATCTCGAGGGTGGCCTTTGAAGGCTTGCCTGACGAGGAAATGGCCATCGAAGTTCCGCGCCGGCAGATTGCCGAACTCGCACTCTCCCTGCCGGAACTGGGACAGCGCATCGTTGGCCAGAGCCAGGACCTGCCGGCCGGCACCCTCGCCAAATCCGAGTCCGCCCGTGAACTGCGCAGCCTGACCAAGCAAACATCTGCTGAAGGCTTTGCCAATCTGAGCGTTCTGACCGGTGCGGACGGAAGAGAACTCAAGCTCGGTGACATTGCCGTTATTGAACGGCGCCCACAGGAAGGCAGTCAGCGCTTGTTCTACAAGGGGCAGCCTGCCGTGCTGCTCAAGCTCCAGCGGCTGTCCAGTGCCGATGCACTGAAGATGGCCGATATCTTCAACCGGTGGTTCGACAAGGCCGAGCAGACGCTGCCGGATGCCATCCATATCCACCGCTTCAATGAAACCTACATACTGCTCGAGGAGCGTATCGACCTGCTGCTCAAGAATGGTATCGGGGGCCTGATTCTGGTCATTGCCATCCTCTATATCTTTCTCAATGGCAGGGTCGCCTTCTGGGTGGCCGTCGGCATACCCGTCTCTTTCATGGGGACACTGGCCGTGCTCTGGCTGGTCGGCGGATCCATCAACATGGTCAGCCTTTTTGCGCTGATCATGGCACTGGGTATCATCGTGGATGATGCCATTGTCGTCGGTGAAGACGCGCTGGCGCACTACCAGAGCGGCGAAAGCTCGCTTCAGGCGGCCGAAGGCGGCGCGCGGCGCATGTTCATCCCGGTCATGTCCTCTTCACTCACGACCGTCGCGGCGTTTCTGCCCCTGCTGATCATCAGCGGCATCATCGGCACGATCCTCAAGGCCATCCCCATTGTCATTATCTGTACCATCATCGCCTCGCTGATCGAAAGCTTTTTCATTCTTCCGGGACACCTGCGTCACAGCTTTCACCGCAATCATCATCGTCAACCCTCCGAACTGCGGCAAAAACTGGACAATGGCTTCAACCGCTTCCGCGACAACGTGTTCCGTCCACTGGTCACCGCAGCCCTGCACCACCGGGCAATCACCCTGCTTCTTACCGCCGCCATACTCATCTTCAGTGTGACACTGGTCATCGGTGGCCGGATTCCTTTCACTTTCTTCCCCAGCCCGGACGGCAACTACCTCATTGCCAGCGTCAAGTTTGCTGCCGGCACGCCGCCTGAACGGGTCCATGCCTTTGCGCTGCACATGGAAGAAAAACTCTGGGCGCTGAATGAGGAGTTCAGCGACGAGGATCAACCCGTCGTGGTGCACTCACTGGTCAAGGAAAACAGCGCCTCGTTTGATGGCGGGCAAAACCGCCAGTTCGGCGAGCAGTACGCTTCGGTGGTGGCGCAGCTCAGCTCACCCGACAGTCGCTCTGTCACCAACGCACAGCTCGTCAGGGCCTGGCAGGCCAGTTTCGTGCGTCCGAAGGGCATAGAAACCTTGTCCGTCAGTGCGCCGCGTGGCGGTCCCCCGGGACGCGATATCGACATCTTCATCAATAACGCCCGCCCCGAAGTCCTCAAGGAGGCCTCGGCGCGCATTCAGGCGGAGCTGGCCGGTTACGACGGCGTGTCCAACATTCAGGATGACCTGCCCTTCGGCAAGCAACAGCTGATCTATGACCTCAGCCCGGTGGGCAAGGCCCTGGGGCTGACCATTCAGGATGTCGGCCGACAGTTGCGCGCTGCCTACGAAGGCCAGACGCTGCAGATTTTCTTCGACCGGGAAGATGAAGTGGAAGTGCGCATCATGATGGACCGTCGTGAGCGCGAAGGGGAATGGGCACTGGACGGATTCCCCATCGTCACACCCGCTGGCGTCCTGCCGCTGAACACGGTGGTGACACTGACTTCACGCCGCGGTCTGGAACTGTTGCGCCATACCGATGGCCGGCTGGGGGTCCACGTGACTGCCGAGGTGGATACGAACCAGGCCAATGCCAACGTCATCCTCGGAGAGTTGTCGGAGCGCTTTCTGAAGCCGATCAGCCAGGAGCTGGGTTTTGACTATGTCTTCAAAGGCCGGGCTGAAGAGCAGCGGGACACCGGTCAGGACATGATGCTGGGCGCCGTCATCGGTCTGGCGTTGATCTACCTGGTGCTGGCATGGGTATTTGCCTCCTACTTCTGGCCGCTGGCCATCATGAGTGCCATTCCCTTTGGTCTCGCCGGCGCGTTGCTGGGCCACTGGCTGCTGGGCAAGGATCTCACCATTCTGTCCCTGTTTGGCTTCTTCGGCTTGTCGGGCATCGTGGTGAATGACTCCATCATACTCGTTACCTTCTACCAGCATCTGAGAAAGCAGGGTATCGAACGCACAAAAGCATTGGTCGATGCCAGCTGCCTGCGCCTGCGAGCGGTCCTGCTCACATCGCTCACGACCATTGCCGGCCTTACCCCCCTGCTGTTCGAAACGTCCTTTCAGGCCCAGTTCCTGATTCCCATGGCCATTTCGATCAGTTTCGGGCTGCTGGTTTCAACCTTGCTGGTCCTGGTCGTGATACCCGTGATTCTCTCGCTTATCGAAGGCATTACGCTGCGGTTTGATCGCTGGCGGACACAGACCTTCCCTCTGCCTGCGGGCTCGGCCGAGCCTGTGGATAAAAATGTGGACAAAATCTAGAAAAGTCGTCGCAGGGCTTGCAGCACAAGGCCTGCGGCGCTTTCTGGACAGCCTTACAACTTTGCCAAAATCCAAGATTTTCAAGCAGTTAGAGTTTTATCATTTACTACGCCCCAGGAAGGGGGGTTGACAACTCCGAAAGCCCGAGGTCTGTGAATAACCCCATGCTGCTCTCGGGAAAGGGCGAGTGTGAGCGCTGTCAGATTTCGAACATTTGTACCATCGTACCTGTTCTGTTACGTCTCGTAACAGACTATACTTCTGCAATCGGTTGTCTGACAAAATTCAGTTGGTGATGCCCCATGGAGTTGTTTTCGAACCCGGAATTATGGAAGTACCTGAGCATTCCGCTCATCGCCGCCCTGATTGGCTGGATCACCAACTGGCTGGCGATCAAACTGACCTTTTACCCGCTGGAGTTCATCGGCATCCCGCCGTTTCTGGGCTGGCAGGGCATCATCCCCTCGAAAGCCCGCAAGATGGCCGAGCTCAGTGTCGATGCCACCATTTCCAAGATCGGAACGATTCAGGAAGTCTTCGAACAGCTGGATCCCGAGGCGCTGGCGGAATACATCATCCGCACCATCGATCCCCGAATTGAAGAATACGTGGATGAGGCCATGCTCAAGGAGCACCAGACGCTTTGGGAAAATCTGCCGCAAAGTGTCAAGCAGGCCATCTACGCACGCGTACGCAAGAACACACCCACGCTCGTTCAGAGCCTGGTGGAAGACATCAACCGCAACGTGGAAGACCTGCTGGATGTCAAGAAGATGGTCATTGACCAACTGGAGAAGGACAAGCGCCTGCTCAACCGGATCTTCCT